>JAEUWI010000058.1 GCA_016791475.1 Candidatus Hydrogenedentota bacterium | reverse complement strand
CTCGCCCTCGCCCTCGCCCTCGCCCTCGCCCTCACCCTCACCCTCACCCTCACCTTCGCCTTCGCCTTCGCCCTCGCCCTCGCCGCCAATCGACAAACTTTCAAGTGTTTCCCCGCGATCAAAGGATACGGCCAGTCCTGATGCGGTCGTGATATAGAGCATCTTCGGGTTATACGCGTCACGGCGCACCACGCCATCATCGGGAACGGGCTCCGACTTCGCGCCGCGCGGGATAGCTTCCCAGGTGCCCTCATCGCCCTTGAAGACACTGGCCGCACGGCCAAAATAGATCTCGTAGGCCTCGGGCAGCCCGGCCCACTCGATGGTTCGACCAGCCCCGCCGGGCACCCCCGTGTCCACCACCGTCCAGCCGTTGCCGTCGTCCCCGTCCGTAAACGCGACGACGCTGGTCGGGCTTTCACCGCCGGTTTGCCCTCCCAGAAACAGCCGTCCATCGGGGCCTATGCCAAACGCGCTCCACGTGGCCACCTGCACCGCCACCGGCAGCGCGATGGACTCAAACGTGGTAATGGCCGTGAAGCTGGCCAGCGGCACGGAAGACCGAAAAATCTCCCGGTCCATATCATAGAAATAGACATGCTTATTTGCCGGATTGCCCGCGATCAGATAGGGGCCCGTGCCAAAGAGCGTCGCCGGGGAGACCGGTCCGTCGGCGTAAAATCCTGTTGCGCGATCAATTTGCCCGAAGTGCACGGCGTTGCCCGTGGTGTATACGAGCGTGCGGTCCTGAACCAGGATGCGGCCGCCGACGGCGCCGCCGGCGTATTGGCGCAGACTGCCCGGCGTCAGGGTGCCGCCCCAGAGCCCGGATTCATGGGCAAAAAAATAGGCGCCGGAAACGTTGTCCACCGCAAAGGAATCAATCGCGCCGAAGCCCGCCTCGGCCCCAAGATCGGGCACAGCCGCGAAGGCGCCAACAATCGGCGGGTCAAGGGTGTGGTCCACCGGCGCGTACACCAGGGAATTGGGCCCGGTGGTGGCGGCCAGCGTGTAGTAGGCCTCGTAGCCCTTTGCGATCTGCGCGATGCTTTCCAGGGCCATGGACTCGATCCAGGTGACCCGGCCGACCTGCACAGCCTTGGAGATCTGGGTGATGCCCTGCGAGCCCGCGCAAAACGAGAGCAACACACCGCACAGCGCGGCCAATAACTGGAGGGTACTGCTTGCCTTGCCCATGAACTTCGTTTCTTCTCTACACGCCGCACCGGGGAGATCGCGGGGCCACCTGGCCAGCACCCGGTAAACACGCACCACGGAAAGTGTACCTTCGGGCGGGCCGGATGTCCATTCTGCAAAGGAATACGCTCCCTGAGGCCGGCGGGGCGCCGACCTACCGGGTTGGGCCCGGGCGGGGCCGCGTCTTTCCGGCGTCCTGCGAGGTTTTCCCCTCAAGACAGTCCCGATCTGCCTTCCACCACGTCTCTTATGTGCCCCAGCACGCGCCCGTGGATTTTGTGGATGATTTCGTCGGAAACGGCCCCCCAGTAGGCGTTGGGCCAAAGGTTCTGGTGATACCAGGTCGTCCCTTCCAGGAGCACCGTGCCGTCGGCTTGCGCGGTCAACTCAAACTGACCGCGCTCGGAAACCATGAAGCCGTGGAGGTGGGGCGTGTCTATATCGCCCCAGAAGGACCACTCCTTCATCGGCAGCGGGTTCTCCACCACGTCGAAGGCGAGGCGATGGGGCGCTTCCCACGCGGTGATGGGCTCCACGAAGTCGCCCGTGTTGAAGGTGCAGCGCCGGATCGCGCCAACGCCCGTGCCTTCGATGGTCGCGCGAATGGGGTAGGCGATGCCATAGTCGAAGATGCCTCCGGGGGCCGACGTGATCTCAGGGAAAGCCACGACCGTTTCCCAGACCTTCGCGATGTCCCCCCGGACCACCACGCTGGAACGGACCTCGCGGGTGGGCGGGTGGGGGAGAAAGCGGGGCTCCACTGTGAGCGCGATCGCGAGCGGAAGTATCACCAGGGCTGTGGTGTTGGCCTTCGGCCCCCCTCCGCCGCCGCAGCCCCGGACATGAAAGCAGTTTTCGACCCAGGGAATGACGCCGGTCGCGATCAGGGCAATCACCGCCCCAAGCGCGGCGAAGAAGACCATGATGGGGGCCGCCATGACCAGGCAGATGAAGCCCTCGAAGCCCGTGGCCAGGAACAGCAGGCCGCCGATGGCCACGGGAATCAGACTGAGCCCCACGCCCCACCCGAAGGTAACGCGGGCGGGCCGCGATGCGATCAGGACCGCGAGGAAGCCGCCGGCCGCGGGGAGTACCTGGAAGAGCGTGAAACCGTAATGACCGACCCATTCGGTGGCGAAAAGTCCGAACATGAAGAGCAACAGGCTAACGGCAAGCAGACCGGCGACGCATGGGCGGGTGAAGGGATGCGGGCTCATGATAACCTCCTCATTTGTTGAACATGTTCATTTTATCTTGCCCGGAGGATCTTGTCAAGAAAAGTGAACGGGTTCGGTTTTTGTGGCGCCCTGGGACGGATACGTCCGATAGGACCGATAAGACGGATGGCAGATTTCATCGGTCCTATCCGTCCTATCCGTCTTATCCCCCGCGGAACCTTCCACCCCGCCGCAAGGTATTAATGCCCCACGCCGCTGTGGCATAATTCTCCCCTCAACCCTAAGTCGGCCCGCCGGTTGTGTTTCGTCGGGCCGAAGCGCGTGTTTTTCCCGCTTTTCATCGGGATAATCCGTGCGACCACAACCGAAGGACGACCTGGTGGACAAAATTCTCATTCGTGGCGGCAAGGCACTCAACGGCACCGTTCAGGTGCGCGGTGCAAAAAATGCCGCCCTGCCCCTCATGGCCGCAACCCTGCTGGCCGAAGATACCTGCGTGCTGCACAACGTACCTTGTCTGCACGACATTTTTTCCATGGACAAGCTGCTGGGCGACATGGGCGTGGGCATCGATTTCACGGGCCGCTCCATGACGCTGGATCCGAAGTCGATCAACAAACCCGAAGCGGAATATGACCTCGTGCGTCGCATGCGGGCCTCCTTCTTCGTGCTCGGTCCGCTGCTGGCGCGCTTCGGCAAGACCAAGGTGTCCCTGCCCGGCGGATGCGCCATCGGCGCGCGACCGGTGGATATCCACCTGAAAGGGCTGGAGGCCCTGGGCGCTTCGATACGCATAGAAGAGGGGTATGTGCTGGCGGAAGGCAAGTTGACCGGCGCAAACCACGCCATGGACTTCCCCAGCGTGGGCGCCACGGAGAACCTGATGATGGCGGCGACGCTGGCGGAGGGCGTGACGCGCCTGACGAATGTGGCGCGCGAACCGGAAATTGAAGATCTGGCCCTGTTCTTGAATTCCATGGGCGCGCGCATCTCCGGCGCCGGCACGGACATGATCACCATCGTCGGTGTGGATGCCCTGGGCGGTGCGGAGCACATTGTGATGCCCGACCGCATCGAGGCGGGCACCTTTCTGGTGGCGGGCGTGGCGACCGGCGGCGACGTGACCGTGGCGAATGCGAATGCGGATCACCTGCCGAATTTCCTGAAGAAACTGCAGGAGGCGGGCGCGGAGGTGGAGACCCACGGCAACAAGATCCGCGCGGCGGCCCCCAACGGCATCAACGCGGTGGATATCACCACGCTGCCCTACCCCGGCTTTGCCACGGACCTGCAAGCCCAGATGATGACCCTGTTGACACGGGCCCGGGGCGTCAGCCGAATTAAAGAAACCGTATTCGAAAATCGTTTCATGCAGGTGGCGGAGCTGGCGCGCATGGGCGCGGACATCAGCCTCGACGGCAACACCGCCATCGTGCGCGGCGTGGAGCAGCTCTCCGGCGCGCCGGTGATGGCGTCGGACCTGCGGGCCAGCGCCGCGCTGGTGATTGCCGGATTGATGGCGAAGCAGGGGGAGACGGCGATTTCGCGAGTGTATCATATTGACCGCGGCTACGAGCGGATAGAAGAACGGCTCAGCAGCCTCGGCGCGGATATCGAACGGGTGCGGGAGTAGACAATACTGCTCTGGAAATATATTAGAGAGGCCATAAAAATGTCGAAAAGGCCTTTGCCAAACCGGGAGCTTACCCCCCTGGCCCCCCGCAAGCGGGGGGAACCTTGCGTGTCAAAGTGAGCCTCCTGGTCCTCCCCGATTGCGGGGGGGGAAGGGGGGTAAGACTTGCGCGCGAGGCCGCCTTCGAAAAAAATATTCTGGACAGGATACCGTATGAAAGAATTCGTGGTTACAGACGACGCCTCCTTCGAGAAACTGAAGCGGCAGGTGAGCCAGCACGGCGACAAGCAGACGATGGGCCAGTTGATCCAGGATAAACTGGATCAGACCCGCTGGATTGTGGAGGCCGTGCGCAAAGAGGGCGACAAGGCCTTGGCCGATCTCACGCAGCGCTTCGACGGCGTGGAACTGGAGCCGGGCCAGTTTGAGGTGACGCACGCCGAGATCGAAGCGGCCCTCAAGACGGTCGAACCGCGCATGATCCAGATCCTCAAGCGGGCCTACGAAAACATACACAGCTTCCACAGCAAGCACCTCCGCGAATCCTGGGAAGAAACCTATGACGACGGCACGGTCCTCGGCCAGCGCATCACGCCCATCGAGAGCGCCGGCGTTTATGTGCCCGGCGGCAAGGCCTTCTATCCCTCGTCGGTGTTGATGAACATTGCCCCCGCCCGCGTGGCCGGCGTGAAAGAGATCATCATGGTTTCGCCGCCCTCCTACAAGGGCGGCATCCACCCCGTGGTGCTCGCGGCGGCCCGGATTGCCGGGGCCACGCGCATCTTCCGCATCGGCGGCGCGCAGTCCATTGCCGCGTTGGCCTATGGAACCGAGACCGTCCCGGCCGTGACCAAGATCACCGGCCCGGGCAACACCTTTGTCACGGCGGCCAAGGCCCTCGTGCGCGGCGTCGTGGAGATCGACAGTGAAGCGGGCCCTTCGGAAGTGGTCGTGCTCGCGGACGATCACGCCAACCCCAACTACGTGGCGGCGGAACTGCTCGCCCAGGCGGAGCACGACGAAGAGGCCATGGCCGTGCTGATCACGCCGTCGGCGCGCCTCGTCGAGGCCGTAAAGAAGCGGCTCGAAGAAGAGACGGCCCGGCTGCCCCGCAAGACGATCATCGAGCACTCGCTATCGCACTGCGGCGTGCTGATCCAGACGCGTACCATGCAGGAGGCCATCGATCTGACCAATCTCTACGCCCCCGAGCACCTCAGCGTGCAGGTGGAGTATCCCCGCAATCTGGTGGACAAGATCAGGCACGCCGGGGCCATCATGCTCGGCGCGATGACCCCCGTGGCCGTGGGCGATTACTACGCCGGGCCCAACCACATCCTGCCCACCGGCCGGAAAGCGCGCTTTGCGTCGCCCCTTACCGCGGAAGATTTCCGCAAGACGACCAGCGTGCTCTATTACTCGAAGGAACGGCTACACAAAGACGCGGCCGACATCCGCGCCTTCGCCGAAGCCGAAGAATTGCAGGCCCACGCCCGCTCGATTGAGGTTCGCCAGTGAAGTACCAGCGAGAATTGTTGAAGCCCGTGGAGGGCTACGTGCCCGGCGAGCAGCCCCAGGGCCGCCGCTTCGTAAAGCTCAACACCAACGAAAATCCCTACCCGCCCTCGCCCCGCGTGAAGGAGGCGCTGGTCAATTTCGATCTCGACCGCCTGCGGAAATACCCCGATCCCGTCTTTCGCGAGTTTCGCGAGATCTGCGCCTGGCGCTACGGCTACGAAAGCGCCGACTGGATCATCGCGGGCAACGGCATGGACGAGTTGCTGGCGTTGGCCCTGCGCACCTTCGTGGATCCCGGCGACGACGTGCTGGCGATGTACCCCACCTACACGCTCTACGAGGTGCTCTGCGCCCTCCACGGCTGCAACTTGAAGTACGTCGATCTCGGCGAGAACTATGAACTAACCGAGGAGTTCTTCAACACACCCGCGCGCCTGTGTTTCTTCACGCGGCCCAACGCGCCCACGGGCGTGGCGGCGAGCCGCAAGGAAGTAGAGCGATTCTGCGCCGGGTTCGACGGCATCGTGGTCATCGACGAAGCCTACGCCGACTTCGCCGACGACACCTGCATCGATCTGCCGAAGCAATTCGACAACGTCATCGTCATGCGGACCTTTTCCAAGTCCTTCAGCCTCGCCGGCATGCGGATCGGCACCGCCGTGGCCAATCCCGCCATCATCAACGAATTCCTCAAAACCAAAGACTCCTACAACATGAACGCCATCGCCCAGGCCGTCGGCATCGCCGCCATGGACGACTACGCCCACATGGAGATCTCCGCGGGTAACGTCTGCGTCACCCGCGAGCGCGTCCGCGAAGAACTCATCGCCATGGGCTTCGACGTGCCCGATTCCCAGACCAACTTTTTGTTGGCCCACTGGCACGGCCAGCCCAATGCGAAGACGATCTTCGAACAGCTCCGCGAGAACGGCATCCTCGTGCGCTACTTCAACTACCGCAGGCTGGAAAACGCGCTCCGCATCACCATCGGCACCGACGAGGAGTGCGACGAACTGCTCACGGCCCTGCGGGGGATGTTGTAAGAAAACCGCCAAGGCGGCATTGCGCCACCCCCGGGAAATGACCGCCTGCCCACCCACCGCCGGTCAAGGAAATGGCCTTCGCGCGTCTGCGGCGGATCCCTTCAAACCGAAAGGACTCGCCACCCATCTTGTCCTGGCCGGGCCCCGTGTTCGTCGGGCGCCATCGGACGAACCATAAGAAAACGGCGCATCCCCATTCCGGAGATGCGCCGTTGATTTGATTAAATTGAGATTGGTTACTGAGCGGCGGGAGCGGCCGGGGCCTCGGCGGCGGGGGCTTCAGCCGGCGCAGGGGCTTCCGCGGCGGGAGCCGGCGTCTCTACGACCGGGGCAGCCGCGGGCGCTTCAGCGGCGGGCGCAGCGGCGGCAGGCGCGGCGGCGGGGGCCTCGGCGGCCGGCGCGGCGTTGAACAGATCGTCGATGCTGCTTACGCCACCGCCGCTGTTGTTCTGGGGCACAACACCCGTGTCTTCCACGAGGGAAGGCGCCACACTGCTGCCCAGATTGCCGGACAACATGGACATGGCCAGGGACAGGGTCATGAAGATCCCGGCCATGGTATAGGTAATCTTCTGGGGAAGGCTCTTGGACGAACGGGGGCCGAATACGGCATCCGCGCCACCGGGGCCCGCGCCAAACGCGCCCGCAAAGCCCACGCCCTTGCCCTTCTGGAGCAGCACAATGACGATCAGAAAGATGCAGGCCGGCACATAAAGAAACAACAACAGATACCACACGGTATTCCAACTAAAAATCGTATCCAGCATGTTACTTAATTTCCTCTGCGATACCGGGGTCGCAACCGTGTCCGGCCTTCCCGACGTTTTTGGCCGGCGACGCACTGTCACCGCACCAGAAAGTTAGTTTCGTTTACAAAATGTCCGGACTCAGCCGTGGTTGCTGACCGCGTTCACGATCGCCGCGAAGCTGTCCGCCTGGAGGGCCGCGCCACCCACGAGGAAACCGTCCACGTTGGGCTGCGAGATGAGCTCCGCCGCGTTGTCCGGCTTGGCGCTGCCGCCGTATTGGATGCGGATGGCGTCGGCCACCACATCGCCAAAGTGCTTGCGCACCAAATCACGTACAAACAAATGGGCCGACTCCGCCTGCTCCGGCGTTGCCGTCACGCCCGTACCGATGGCCCAGACGGGCTCATAAGCGATGGCGACCTGCCCAAACTGCGCCTCGGTCAGGCCCTTGAGCCCTTCCACCACGTGGCGCGTCAGCACATCGTCCATCTTGCCGCCTTCGCGCTCTTCGAGGGTCTCGCCGATGCAGAACATCACCTTGAGGCCCGCGTTCACCGCGAAGTGAAGCTTCTCATTCAAAAAGGCATCCGTCTCACCAAAATACTGGCGGCGTTCGCTATGGCCTAGAATGGTCCACGTGCAGCCCGCGTCCTTCAGCATCTGGGGGCTGAGCTCGCCGGTGTAGGCGCCGCTTTCCTTGACGTAGGCATTCTGCGCGCCGACTTCAATATTGCTGCCCTGAGCCGCCTGGCTCGCGGCATGGAGCGCGGTAAAGACCGGGCACACCACGATATCAACATTCGTAACGCCCGAAACCAGCGGCTTCAGCGCTTCCACCGTCGCCACGGCCTCGCCGATCAGCTTGTTCATTTTCCAGTTGCCCGCAACCAGGGGCGTTCTGCTCGTTCCGCTCATAATCTGTATCTTCCCATGGCGCAACACCTTAGTGTCGCATGACCCGCCAGGCAGGACGCACCGGCGGGCGTATTCAGGTCTATTGGGGGTTTTGAACGGTGAAGAGTAGCATATAAGCGATGACGCACGCAAAAAACAACGGCCGCAGGGACGAACCACCGCACGGGTTCGGCGACAAGCGACACACCACTCAAACCTCCCTCAACCACCCGGTCAGCCCGCACCAACGCGGGGGCATGTCCCCGTGGATGTTGAAATCGTGATTCGAACGAGATCGAAACACGCGGATACATCCGCAGGGACAGGCACGCGCGATTGCAGACACCCCGTCGGATTGAGGACAGGAGGGGCGCATCAAGTTCCTCTCCCTCGGATTCATCCTGGGCGCGTGTCCGTCCCCTTCAGCGCACGGGCAACACCAGCACACTCGGGTGTTCGGCGCTTAAGTAGACCGCGTTTGTCGCCTTGCGCAATTCCGCGCCGGGAAAATCTTCGCCCGTGTTCGGGTTCACCTCAAAGCGCGGAAAATTGCTGCTGGAAATGTGCAGGCCGATCCGATGCCCCTTGTCGAAGATCCAGGCGGTGCTCCAGAGGTCGATTTCCAGTTCCACAATCTGGTCCGGCCCCATCAGCAGGGGTGCGGGCTCCGTGAAACCGTTGCGGGTTTTCACCCGGCGGATGCCGTCGAGCACATTCAGCACCCGGCCATCGGGATAGATGTCGACGAGCATGGCGGTAAAATCCGTGTCGGGCGCGTCGGAGCTGATGTTGAGCTTCACCGTAACGCGGCCCGTGATCTCCACGGCCTCGTCGAGCGGCTCCGTGGCGAAGCGCAGGATATCCGCGCGTCCCTCGATCTTCTTCCGCTGATCGAAAGCCCCGGAGGGCATGAGCAGATTCGCGCCGCCGTGGGTGGGCACGGGATTCGCCGGATCAAAGACAAAGCTGAGTTCCCCGTTGACCGCTTGGGGCACGCTGGTGGCCAGGCCGCCATCCGGGTGGAGGTAGAAGGCCGTCGCCTTCGTTTCATAGGGAGGCCAGGTGTCCGCCGTGCGCCATTCGTTGCCCGGCGCGCCTGGCGTGTCCGCGCCCATGACGTAGTAGTGAACCGCCGGAATGCCCTCAATCGCCTTTTCATCGCCCTGAAGGTAATGGCGGAATATCTTGTTGCGGATCTGGCTCACCTTCAAATCAAAGCGATTGGGGTTAAGCTTGTAGTCCGTTTCCACATCGGGCCCATGGCTCGACCATTTCATGATGAGAAAGTTTTTGCCCTTTGCGGGTTCTTTCGCGAGCGCCTGCCGCGCCATGAAGCCGTTGATCGTGCCCTGCTGGAAAATGTCGTACCAGCCGTTCACGAAGAGCGCCGGGGCGTTGATGTCCTCCACCTTCGCGATGCTGTCGAAGTGCGCCCAGTAGTCGTCGTAGCGTGGATGGCTTTTGTAGACTTCCACAAGGTGAGGCTGCTTGATCATGGTCAGCCAGCCCTCGATCATATTCTTCAGGAACACGCCGCCCGTGTAGGCCGTGTCGCCATAGAGGCTCGACGGCACGGCGTCCATATTCTGGATCAGCACGCCATCCGTGCTCGGCGCGAGAAGCATCTGGGTAATCGCCAGGGCCGATCCGCCGACGGTACCGATCTTCCCATTGCACCAGGGCTGGGCCTTGATCCAAGTCACCGTGTCCGCGCCATCGGTAAAGCCCGCGCGCCAGCCCTCGGCGTAAAACACGTGAGGCTCGCCCTCGCTCGACCCCATGCCGCGCACGTCTTGAATCACCACGGCGTAATCCTGCTTCAGCCACTCCTCCGCCACATTTTCGAGACGGCCATAGGTACTGCGCATGAGGATCACCGGCCAGGGGCCCGTTCCCTCCGGCGTGTGGACATCCGTGGCGAGTTTCGTCCCGTCGCCCATGGGCACCATGCTAAGCGTCGGCGCGGCGAAGACCGGCAGACACGCCAATAGCACGATGACAAGAAAATAGCGAAAACGCTCGCCGATCATAGCGGAACCGTGTCCATTGCCAATGATTCTTCCTTCGTGCTCTTCGTGAGCTTCGTGGTGAAAGTCTTGTTCTCGCTCAGATCACGGCCGGATTGGGCAGCGGCTTCCCTTCACCAGATTGGTTGACTGGAGGAACTGCCGGTGCCGGGGGCGTGGGTTCGGCGACTTTCGGCGCCTCGATCCGGGCACCCGAATGCGCTCCCATTTCCTTCTTCACCAGGGGCGCATTATCCGGAAGACCGGGACCAATTTCCGGTATTATCTCGGGGCGATCCATATTGAAAAAGCAGATACTCAGGGCGACAGCGACGGCCAGAAGCAGGGCGCCGAAAACAATTTGTCGGCCCGCGATACGGCGGCTCTCGGCATCCGTTTCGAGATTGGAGTTCATGCCTCGGCTGAGGGCAAACATGGCCAGCCACATGACGAAGGCCAGTGAAGTCACCACGATTGCCAGAAATAGGACCCACGATTCCATTACAAGCTTCTCCTCAATTAACGAGGCTCGCGGCCCCGATGGGGTAATGCCACCGGAGGCCCCGCCTGCTCATTCCAAGCCTATAGTCTGCACCATCACCGGGTCTGGTTGCACGCCAAAAAAATGAGCATCGACCCTATTGCGAAACTGGAAAAGTGTAGTTACAATGTAAGCATGAGTCCAATCCGATTCACTTGGGATCCTGAAAAGGATCGTGTCAACCGCCTGAAGCACAGGGTGTCTTTCGAAGAGGCAAAAACCGTTTTCCTGGATGATTTTGCCACTGAATTCTTCGATGAAGACCACGCGGAGGAGGAAGAGCGGTTCTTGCTGCTTGGAATGAGCCAGAAAAGCAGGCTCCTTCTCGTTTGCCATTGCTTTCGCGAGCAGGATGATGTAATTCGCATCATTTCCGCCCGCAAAGCCACTCGGACCGAATCGACGTATTACCGAGGTTAGCAATATGAAAAAAGAATACGATCTTTCGAACATGAAATCTCGCCCCAACCCCTATGCCCGTCGGCTGAAGCAGCAAATTACTTTGAGGCTGGATCCGAGTGTGATCGAGTACTTCAAGGCCTTGGCTGAGAAACAGGATATTCCCTACCAGTCGCTGATTAACCTGTACCTGCGGGACTGCGCCACAACCAAACGTGAACTCGAAATCGCTTGGCATCCGGCCAAGAAATGATAGCCGAGAGGGAATCAGATTGACTGACCGACCCCCTCACTCTTCCCGGTCCCGCGCGTCGAGCCGGTCCATCCTGGCTTTGATCTCGGCTTCTTTCCCGTTGGTCGTCGGCTGGTAGTACGTCCCCCGGGCCACGCCGTAATCCTGGGGCACGTAGTTCTCCTCGAAGTCGTGGGCGTACTGGTAATCCTTGCCGTGGCCCAGCCGCTTCGCGCCCTTGTAGTGGGCATCCATCAAGTGCTGAGGCACTTCCACCGTCTTTCCCTCGCGCACGTCGGCAATAGCGGCGTCGATGGCGGTATACGATGCGTTGCTCTTGGGTGCCGACGCGATATACGTCACGGCCTGGGCCAGGAGTATCCGCGCCTCGGGCATGCCGATGAACTCGCAGGTCTGAAACGCGGCATTCGCCAGCACCAGCGCCATAGGGTCGGCGTTGCCCACGTCTTCCGCCGCAGCGATGCAGATGCGCCGCGCCACGAAGCGGGGCGTCTCCCCCGCTTCCAGCATTCGCGCCATCCAGTAGAGCGCCGAATCGGGATTGCTGCCGCGCATGGACTTGATGAAGGCCGAGGCCGCTTCGTAGTGCGCGTCGCCCGTGCCGTCGTAATGGAGCAGCTTGCGCTGGATCGACTCCCGGGCTTCCTCCACCGTGATGTGGATGCGGCCTTCTACTGGCGGCGTGGTGAGCAGGGCCACTTCCAGCGCATTCAAGGAGCGACGCACGTCGCCCTCGGCGTAACGCGCGATGTGCTCCAGCGCGTCATCATCCACCGTGATGGCTTCCGGGTCCATGCCCAGCTCAGGGTGGCGCAGCGCGCGCCGCATAAGACCGATCAACGCCTCCTCGGTGTGGCGTTTGAACTCAAAAATTTGCGAGCGGGACAAGAGCGGCGCGACCACGGAGAAAAAGGGGTTTTCCGTGGTGGCGCCGATCATGGTGATGTTGCCATTCTCCACGTCGGGCAGGAGGGCATCCTGCTGGGCGCGGTTGAAGCGGTGGATCTCGTCCACAAAAACAATCGTACGCCGCTGTTCGTGGATGCGGCGTTGTTTCGCCTGGGCGAGAAGTTCCCGGAGCTCTTTCACGCCGGAAGTCACCGCGTTCAGCGGCTCGAAGGCCGATTTGGTCCGCATGGCCACGATGCGGGCCAGGGCGGTCTTCCCGGTGCCGGGGGGGCCGTAAAGGAGCAGCGAGGTGATGCGATCCGCCTCAATCGCACGCCGGAGAAGCTTTCCAGGACCCAGAATGTGCTCCTGCCCCACAAAATCATCCAGCGTGCGCGGTGCCACCCGCCGGGCCAGGGGAGCCTCCCGGCGCATCCGCTCGGCGGCGGCTATCTCAAACAAATCGGTCAAGGTTTCACCTTCATGGTCTGGCCCGTCGCGAGGGGACGGACCGGAGGCGTCATGGTACGATCTTTCGGGGCATCGGCGCACCACCGGGACCCCGCGGCCTTGCGAAGACCCGCCATAGGGGACGGAGGAGCACCGAAGACATTCAAAATCAATACCTTAGCCCGTTGCCGGAGCGCGAGTCGTCCCTGCTCCACGGGCTGTGGCGTGGTTGCAGTTTTCAACCTTGTCTGCTATTCTAAAAGGCGTTGGGCTGGTGGCATGTTGTGAAATGAATCCCCACCCTTCATGAATACAGTGTAACGAGACCTGAGAAATTTAGGGCCCCTCTCCGGGCGCCCATGTGTATCCTTGTCAAACCGAGTCAGGAGCAGAAACCATGCATGAAGAACACCACGAAGAACAGGTAGCGGCCACGGAAACAGTTGCCGCACGGAAGTCTGGAAGCAGCCGTTTGAAATGGACGGCCTTCGTTCTGACTATGGTGGCGATTTCCGGTGTGGCCACGGCGGGCGCGCTCGGCGGTGCTGCGAACAGCGGCGGCACCTGCGAAATTCAGAAGGCGGTGCTCGCCTTCGTCGGCGGAACCGCGACCAAGGTTGAAGCGGCAACGGAAGAAGAGGCCGGTACCCCGGTCCCGTGCCACCGCCGCCAGGAAGTGATGAAGGCGGGTCTTGAGCGTTCCGAAGCCATCGCGCTGGCCGCCTCTTCCGAAGGCGAAGTAAAGACCTGCGACAAGGCCAAGGCTGCTTCCTCCGAAGGCGAAGCCAAGACCTGCGACAAGGCCAAGGCTGCTTCCTCCGAAGGCGAGAAGAAGGAAGGCTGCTGCGCCGATAAGGCCAAGGCCGCTTCCTCCGAAGGCGAAGCCAAGACCTGCGACAAGGCCAAGGCTGCTTCCTCCGAAGGCGAAGCCAAGACCTGCGACAAGGCCAAGGCCGCCTCTTCCGAGGGCGAGAAGAAGGAATGCTGCGCCGATAAGGCTAAGGCCGCTTCTTCCGAAGGCGAAGCCAAGACCTGCGACAAGGCCAAGGCCGCTTCTTCCGAGGGCGAAGCCAAGACCTGCGACAAGGCCAAGGCCGCTTCCTCCGAGGGCGAGAAGAAGGAAGGCTGCTGCGCCGACAAGGCGAAGGCCGCCTCTTCCGAAGGCGAAGCCAAGACCTGCCCGAGCAAGGCGAACGCGGCTTCTTCCGAAGGCGAAACCAAAGTTTGCCCCATCACCGGCAAGAAGACCACCGCTTCCGTCTAATCACTTCGATTGAGTTTGACGCCCCACGGCGCGCTTCACGGGAATTCATCCCCAGAGCGCGCCGTTTCTATTGTGCCGCGGGTTCAGGCGATGGAAAGCATGAGGGCGGTTTGGCGTCAAGGGCAAAAAAACTGCAACGCCCGATCCATACTTATAGGAGGCCTGTGGAGAATTCCGAACCGGAGTTCCCCTCCCGAACCGCATGGAACGACAACCCGTGGACCCTGCGTTGCGCCCATTCTTCCTGGAGCAATACTAGTTGACCTCCCCGAAGGTGCGCCAGCCAGCCCGCGGGCCGTTCTCATGCCTCACGGAGATACCCAGGCTTCCCTATGCGTCCGGCGCCGGACAACTCCTTGCAGCCCGAAGTGCATCCAGACCACCGATCACGTAACGCAACGACTCAAATCGATTCTTCGGAGACTCCCGCCCCATTCCTTCCCACGACCGTCCGTGTAGTACAATCCCCCCCACCGGCTCTGGTCCAACCAAGGAAGACTCCGATATGATGCTGTCACTTCGCACCGCACTGGCCCTCGTCACCCTTCTGGTCGCCGCCCCCTTCTCGGCCCGCGCCCAGGATCCCCCGAAGACCTTCCAGGCCGGAGTCGCCAAAGTAAACATAACGCCGTGGCTCGGCCTGTCCATCGTGGGCTATATGAACGACCGTAAGGTGGAGGCGATCCACGACGAGATCCATGTCCGCGCGCTGGTGCTGGACGATGGCGCCAATGCCTTGGCCTTCGCCGTGGTGGACAGTTGCGCCGTAACGCGGAAAATCATGGACGACGCCAAAGTGCGCGCCCAGGCGGCCACAGGCGTGCCCGTGGAGAATATGCTCTTCTCCGCCACCCACACCCACTCCGCACCCTGCACCTTTATCGGATTCCAGTCGAAATCCGACCCGGCCTACGACGCCTTTCTCACCAATCGCCTCGCGGACGCCGTCACACTCGCGTGGAATAAGCGCGTGCCCGCGCGCATCGGCTGGGGCGCGGGTTCCGTGCCGGACGAGGTCTTCAACCGCCGCTGGTTCATGAAAGAGGGCGCCATCGGAGAGGATCCCTTCGGCAGGAAGAATGACACCGTGCAGATGAACCCGCCGGTCGGCAGTGAGAATCTGGTGAAACCAGCGGGGCCGACTGACCCGGAAGTGGCCTTCCTGGCCGTACAGACAACCGAAGGCAAACCGCTGGGCCTGCTGGCCAATTATTCCCTCCACTACGTGGGCGGCACCCTGGGCACCGACATCTCCGCCGACTATTTCGGTGTCTTCTCGGAGGAGATTGCCCGCCTGCTGGATGCCGATGACACCTTCCTCGCCATGATGTCCAACGGCACCAGTGGCAACATCAACAACATCAGCTTCGCCGTGCCGCGTCCGGCGCAGCCGCCCTATGTGCAGATGAAGCTCGTCGCCGACAAAGTGGCGGCGGAAGTGCACCGCGCCTGGCAGACGGTTCAATTTCAGGACTGGGTGCCGCTCAAATCGGCCCAGACGGAGATTTCCCTCGGCGTGCGCAAGCCCACGGCGGAGGAAGTGGAAGAAGCGAAGGGCCTCCTCGCCGCCGCGCAGGGTCGCGAGCTTCAGGGCCTGCGCGAGATCTATGCCAACGAAACCGTCGCCCTGGCCGACTACCCCGACACGGTGCCCCTCATCCTTCAGGCCGTGCAGATCGGCGATCTGGGCATCGCGGCCATCCCCTGCGAAGTCTTCGTGGAAATTGGTCTCGCCATCAAAGAAAAAACGCCCTTCGGCAAGAGTTTCACCATCGAGCTGGCCAACGGCTGTAACGGCTATCTGCCGACAGAAGAACAGCACCGCTACGGCGGCTACGAAACCTGGCGCGCCCGGTCGAGCTACCTCGAAGTGACGGCGGCCAACACGATCCAGGCAACGGTGCTGGAATTGCTGGGTTCGTTGAAGCAATAGGACCAGATTCAACGGGATTGGCGATTTGAAAGATATTCGATCGGACAATCTGGATACGTTGTGGGACTTCGGTGATCCTGCGGCCTCGGCCCAGCGCTTCGAAAGCTTGCTGGCCGATATTGACGCGAAGCAGCAGCCCGCGTTGCGCGCCGAAGCGCAGACCCAATGGGCCCGTGCCCTCGGCCTGCAGGATCGTTTTGCGGAAGCCCACCGTATACTGGACGAAATCGACCCCGGCATTGTGGACGCCAGTCCGCGGGTGCGTGTACGTAATCTCCTGGAGCGCGGGCGGGTATTGAATTCCTCGGGCGACAAGGCGGAGGCGGCTCTCCTCTTTCTCCAGGCCTGGGAATGCGCCCAGGCGCCCGAGCTGGACTTCTATGCCGTCGACGCCGCCCACATGCTGGCGATAGCCTTGCCGCCTGAGGAGCAACGCCACTGGATGGAGAAGGGCGTGCACCGGGCGGAATCGAGCGATGATCCCAAGGCGCGCGGCTGGCTGGGCGCCCTCCACAACAACCTGGGCTGGACCCGGCATGACGCGGGGGACTTCAAAGGCGCCCTCCAATCCTTTGAAAGCGCATTGGCCGCATTTCAGTCAAACGGCAAGCCCCAACAGGTGCACATCGCGCGATGGGCCGTGGCCCGAGCACTCCGGTCGCTGGAACGCGTTGAAGAGGCCCTGGGGATGCAATTGAAGCTCCTGGGCGACCTCGACGCACTTGGAGAGAAGGATGGCTATGTCCACGAGGAGATCGCCGAGTGCCTTCTGGTGTGCGCGCGGCCACACGAGGCCACGCGCCACTTTGCCCAGGCCCATGCGCTGCTTTCGGCGGATAGCTGGTTGAGCGCGCACGAGCCGGACCGCATCGAGCGGCTGCGGGCACTCGGATCGCCGAGATAGTGACTGGCGGCGGGCCAAAACACTTGTGTCCAGACCTGCCATGTGCTATAAAAACACTTGACAGTGAGCAGCGATTGTCACCACGCACCGCTTCGGCTAAAGCAGTGCTATCCAGGACGCCACACGTGCGCCCTGGCCCCCTGTCCCGCGGGCGGGTGAATGGCAGAATTTGTTCCCACGCCCGGGCAACCGTATTATTGAGAAGCTCCGACTCAACGCAGCACAGGGATACCTCACATGAGCCCAACCCAATTGACCGACACCCCTCCCGTCCGCGACTATGTGGCCGAAGCCGTCGAACGCGAACGGCAGCGTCTGATGGCGAAAGCGGGCCTGCATGAGGCCCCCAAAAAGCACTTCAAGCGCCCGGTGGAGCGCCCCTTTACAAAAAAGGACCGCGAAACCAACACGGTCCTTTTCGGCGGGCTGACCCTGCGCCATGAGAAGCTGCTTCAGGCGGCCATGAGCTCCCTCGGCTACAACCTGACCATTGTGCCCACGCCCAAAAAGGCCGACTTCCAGGCGGGCAAGGAATACGGCAACAATGGCCAGTGCAACCCCACCTACTTCACCGTGGGCTCACTGGTGAACTACCTGAAGGACCTCCGAGACAACCAGGGCGTCCCAACGGAAGACATTCTCAAGAACTACATGTACATCACCGCCGGTTCCTGCGGGCCGTGCCGCTTCGGCATGTATGAAGCCGAGTACCGCCTCGCCCTGCGCAACAGCGGCTTCGACGGCTTCCGCGTGATGCTGTTCCAGCAGACAGGCGGCCTGGGCCAGTCGGCGGAAGATGCGGGCCTGGAGCTGAACGTGGACTTCGCCCTGCGTCTGCTCAATGCGATTATGATGGGTGACCTGCTCAACGAAGTGGCCTATCAGCTCCGCCCCTACGAAACCGAACCGGGCATGGTAAACCGGGCCTTCGACAAGGCGATGGACCACATCTGCACGGAAATGCGGACCGCCGGCGATAAGGTGGGCTCGGCCCCCGGCTGGTGGAAGCACCTGCCGGAAAAATGGCGCAAGAAAGACGTTGCCAAGATCCTCCAGCAGCGCTGGGAGCCCTTCTATGTCCAGTTGATGGCGGAAGCGCGCGAAATCCTCGAAGCCAATGTGCGCGTTGACTTTACGCGGCCGAAACCCATCTGCAAGGTCACGGGCGAGTTCTGGGCCCAGACCACCGAGGGCGATGGCAACTTTCACATGTTCGAATTCCTGGAGTCCCAGGGCTCGGAAGTGCTCGTGGAGACCATCACCACCTGGGTGAATTACCTCATCAATCAGGCGCGCGGCAAGATCGTGGACACGAAGGGTCTGCACGATTCCAAGGGCTTCTTCGGCAAGCTGCGCGGCAATTTGAATCACCGCATCAAGCTTGCGCGCATTAACATTGCGAAGCATTTTCTCAACCGCGAGTATGATCGCCTCCGCGCGGCATTGGGCGGAACCGCGCACGCGCAGGTGTGCCAGCTTGAGCTCCAGCGCATGGGCCACCCCTATTACAACAGCAAGGCCGCGGGCGGCGAAGGCCACCTGGAGGTCGCGAAGAACATCTACTACGCCAACAAAAGCCTGGCCCACATGGTCATGAGCCTGAAGCCCTTCGGGTGCATGCCCTCGGCGCAATCCGACGGTGCCCAGGCGGCGGTGACCTCCCACTTCCCGGACATGATCTACATCCCCATCGAGACCTCCGGCGAGGGCGATGTGAACGCCCACAGCCGCGCGCAGATGGCCCTGGGCGAGGCGAAGCTCAAGTGCAAGCAGGAATTCCAGCAGTGCGTGAAGCGTTGCGGATACACCGTCGAACAGATCCGGACGTATGTTGCTGAACACCCTGAACTGCAGGTGCCGATCCAGCATCTGCCCCACTACGAGGGCGTGGTGAGCCGCGCGGCGAATTTTGTACTGTATGTGGCGGAGTTGATGAAAAAGGACACGGCGTGGAAAGTGGCGACGGAGACGGAGCGTAAGGCGGCTGTCTAGTCTGGAGTTTGGAGTCCTGAGCACAGGGACAGCAGGGACTTCAGAGACAGCAGGGACCGGGAATGGTTCCTCACCTGCTGTCGCTGCCGTCCCTGTCGTCCCTGAAAACGAATAAAGCAAGTGGCCCACCTTGGGCACCTCATCATAGATCAGGAATCACATCATGGGCTGTTGCAGCACGAAAACATCGACCTCCGGCGGGTGCAGTACGGGCACATGTTCGACACCCGCCTCGGAGCCCGCGTCCGCCGCGAAATCTTCCTGCGGCTCGGGCGGCGGTTGCGGTTGCAGCACAAAATCCGCGCCGCTGCCCCCCGTGCGCGCGCCGCAACATGAGTTTGTGCCCTTTCAGAGCACGGCCGCCTATCCCCAGGGCCTCATGATGGGCCTGGACGTGGGCAGCACCACGGTGAAGGCCGTGGTCATCGATCCCGCCACCGACGAGATCCTCTGGAAGGATTACCAGCGCCACGAAACGAAACAGCCCGAGAAGTGCCTTGAATTGCTCGAAGCAGTGAAGCTTGCCTTTCCCGGCGTGCCCCACAATGCCCTGCGCATCTTCATCACCGGATCGGGTGGCACCGCCGTCGGACGCCACATCGGCGCGCGCTTCGTGCAGGAGGTTAACGCCGTCTCCCTCGCCGTGGAAAAGCTCTACCCCGACGTCATGAGCGTCATCGAGCTCGGCGGACAGGACGCGAAGATCATCGTCTTCAAGGAAAACGAAGAAGGCGGCGGTAAGAAGAAAATCCCCTCGATGAACGACAAGTGTGCCGGCGGCACGGGCGCGGTGATCGACAAGATCAACGCCAAGCTCCGCATCCCCGCCGAGCGCCTGAGCCAGATGGGCTATGTGGGCCATAAGCTCCACCCCGTCGCGGGCAAATGCGGCGTATTCGCCGAGACCGACATCAACGGCCTGCAGAAGCAGAGCGTGCCCTCGGAAGAGCTCATGGCCTCCCTCTTCGAGTCCATCATCCAGCAGAACCTCTCTGTGCTCACGCGCGGCCACACGCTCCTGCCCAATGTGCTCCTGCTCGGCGGACCCAACTGCTACGTCAAGGGTATGGCCGAGTGCTGGCGTCACAACATCCCCCTCATCTGGAAAGAGCGCAATGTCGAAGTGCCCGATCGGCCCATTGAAGAGCTGATCAAGGTGCCGGACAACGCCCAATACTTCGCGGCCATCGGCGCGGTGGAATTTGGCAAGTCCGAGGTGGACGACGATATCAACATGGGCGTGTACCAGGGCACGAAGCAGCTCCAGTGGTATCTGGAAGTGGGCCGCATCGAGGAAAAGAAAGCGGCGGGGCGAACCGGCCTGGCGAAGACCCAGGAAGAGCTCGACGCCTTCAACCAGCGCTACGCGATTGAGTCGTGGGAGCCTTTCGCCTTTACGCCCGGCACGGTGGTGGAGGGCTACATCGGCATCGATGGCGGCTCGACGAGCACCAAGGCCGTGCTCATCGATCACAACAAGAACATCACCGCGAAGGTGTACCAGCTTTCCAAGGGCAACCCCATCGAAGACACGATGGACATCCTCGCCCAATTGGAGGAAAAGATTTCCGCGCAGGGCTGTACGCTGAAGGTTTTGGGCGTGGGCACGACGGGCTACGCGAAGGACGTGCTCAAGGACGTGCTGAACGCCGATGTGGCGCTGGTGGAGACGGTGGCCCACACCCAGAGCGGCCTCCACTTCTACCCCGACGCCGATGTGATCTGCGACGTGGGCGGCCAGGATATCAAGGTCATCATCCTGCGCAATGGCGCGGTGAAGGACTTCAAGCTCAACACCCAGTGTTCGGCGGGCAACGGCTATTTCCTTCAGTCCACCGCGCAGGACTTCGGCGTGGACGTGCGCAAATACGCCGATGTGGCCTTCAAAGCCGAAGCCATGCCGGAGTTCGGCTATGGTTGCGCCGTCTTCATGCAGTCCGACATTGTGGACTTCCAGCGCCAGGGCTGGCAGGCCCAGGAGATCATGGCGGGCCTGGCCGATGTGCTGCCGAAGAACATCTGGCTCTACGTCTCCCAAATTCCCAACCTGCCCAAGCTCGGCAGCACCTTTATCCTCCAGGGCGGAACGCAGAACAACATGGCGGCGGTAAAGGCCCAAGTGGACTTCATTAGCAGCCGCTTCCACGGCACGGGCATCGAGCCCCGCATCGTGGTGCACAAACACTGCGGTGAATCCGGCGCTATCGGAGCGGCCTTCGAAGCCCATCGCCTGGCCACCGAGCAGGGCCGACGCACGAGCTTCATCGGGCTGGAGGCGGTCCGTTCTATCGAGTACCGCACCACGCGCGACGAAAACACGCGCTGCTACTTCTGCAAGAACAACTGCCTCCGCACCTTCATCGATGTGAAATCGGCGGCGTCGAAAGTCGCCGAACCCATAGCCGTCGAAGCCAGCACGCTCAAGCTCAACACCTCCACGGTGAGTCACACGCGCCTCAAGCGCGGCTCGACCGAAGAAGAGAAAAAGTCGCCCGATTTCGAGTCCAAAGTGCCGCTGGCGGAAGACGAGCAACGCCTCATCATCGCCACCTGTGAAAAAGGCACCGTGGAAGACGTGGCGGACATGAAGAAGATCAAGAAGGGCCTCGACGACCTGAAGGATCGCTATCCCAATCTCGTGGAGCATTCCGCGACCAAGGCCTTCATGGCCGTTACCGTAGACTCCGTGGCGGACCCGCTCCCGGAAATCCGGTGGCATCATCGCGGCAGAAAGCGCGCGGAACTGTTGGCGCGGCGCGCGGCGATCGAGAAGCGCGGCGCGATCCGCATCGGCATGCCCAAAGTGCTGAACATGTACTCCCAGGCGCCGTTTTTCATGGCCTTTTTCCAGAGCCTCGGCATCCGGGATCGCAACCTCGTGTGGTCGGACTACACCAGCGAGGGCCTCTACAAGGAAGGCGCGAAGCGCGGCAGCATCGATCCCTGCTTTCCGAGCAAGGTGGGCATCCCCCACGTACACAACCTGCTTTACCACAAGCACACGGCAAAGAAGCCGCTGGATTTCATCCTTTTCCCCATGGTGGATTCCTTCCCCACCTGGCTCGAGAACATTCTCGGCAGCCGCGCTTGCCCCACCGTCACCGCGACGCCCGAAGCGGTCCACGCGGCCTTCACCAAGGAAAGCGATCTCTTCGTCGAGAAGGGTGTGGTCTACAAGAAAACCTTCATCAACATGGACAACGGCCCCCTCTGCGCCCGCCAGATGTATGAAGACTGGGGCGCGGAGCTCGGCCTTTCGGAAGAAGAGGCCGTTCGCGCTACTGAAGTGGGCCTGAAGGCCCTGGCCGATTTCTATCAGGCCCGTCGAGACGAGGCCCGGGCGATGCTCGACACGCTTGAACGCGAACAGCGCCTCGGCATCGTGCTGCTGGCCCGCCCCTACCACAACGATCCCGGCATCAATCACGAGATCATGGACGAGTTCCAGAAGCTGGGCTACCCCGTGTTCACCCAGGACAGCCTCCCCATCGACGAAGACATCATCGATCGGCTCTTTGGCGAGGAAGTGGCCCGGGGCGAGATCAAGAGCGGCTTTGATATCGACGACGTTTGGAAGAATAGCTACTCCGAAAACACCTCGCGCAAGGTGTGGGCCGCGAAGTATGTCGCGCGCCACCCCAACCTCGTGGCCCTGGAACTGAGCAACTTCAAGTGCGGCCACGACGCGCCCATCTACACCGTAATCGAGGAGATCGTGGAAAACTCGGGCACACCCTTCTTCTACTTCAAGGACATCGACGAGAACAAGCCCCAGGGCGCGATCAAGATCCGCGTAGAGACGATTGGCTATTTCCTGAAGCGCTATCGCGAGACCATGATTGAAAAAGCGCGCAAGCGCGAAGAGATCGAGCGTGAGCTGGCGGCTTTCGAGGAGGCCCTGCGCAATCCGGAAGAAGAAATGGCCGCGGCGTCGTAGGAAAAACATAAGACGGATTGGACCGATAAGACAGATGGGGCGGCGCTATCCAACCCCCCAAAAAGACATTGTGTGCGCCATCGGTCGTATTCGTCGTATCTGTCCTACTAATCTGCGGTCGCCACAGCACCCTTCTCTGGTAAACGTCGCTTGAAGCTCCCCAGAAACCCGATGCACCACCCCTGGAACTCGTCGATGAGGCTGTAGAACACGGGCACGACCACGAGCGTCAGCACCGTCCCCACGGTCAGGCCGCCTATAAGCGCGCGCCCCAGTCCGGCGAAGGTCGCGCCGCTTCCGGAGGTCGCGGCGGCCATGGGCACGAGACCCAGAATGGTCGTAAGGGCCGTCATCATCACCGGGCGGAATCGATCCGCGCCCGCGTTCACGATGCCCTCGGCAAGATCGCCTTTTTCCGCCCGAAGCGTGTTGATGTGATCCACAATAACGATACCGTTGTTCACAATGACGCCCGCCATGAGAATACACCCGATGAGCGTGACGCTGTCGAATTGCGAGCCGGTGAGATAGAGCATCCAGATCGCGCCCCCCATGGCCAGGGGCACGGTGGAAAGCACGGAAAGGGGCAGCACCACCGATTCAAAGAGCGCGGCCATCACGATGTAAATCAGAATGACCGCCATGATGAAGGTGCTCATGAAGTTGGACATGTTGTCGCCCAATTCGCGTAGCGCGTCGCCGAAGTCGATGTAGTAGCCGGTGGGCATGCGGAACTCTTTGATCGCCCGGGCCAGAGAATTCCGCACCGTGCCCAGATCTTCCGTGTCCGCGTGGGCCGTCAGGGCGATGACGTTCTTGCCGTTGTAGCGCTGGATGGTCGCGGCGGTGCGCTCCTTGGGAAAAGTAACCAGACGGCTGAGGGGCACCAGCGTGCCCGTCGCGCCCACAACGGCCACATTCTCCAGGTTCGCCCGCGACTTCCGGTCTTCCTCGCGGAACTGGACCCACACGGGGATTTCCCTTATGCCCTGCTTCATGTATTGGAGCCGCGCGCCGCGCAGGGCCGCATCGGCGGTTACGGCAATCGCCTGCGCGGTGATTCCATACTGCTGCGCCAGGGGCTCGTCGATCTGGATCTGGATCTCGCTCGTCGCGCGCTCCAGATCCGTCTTCACATCGCTCACGTCGGACAGGGCCTCCATCCGGAGCTTGAAGTTGTTCGCCTGCTTGTGGAGCTCGTCGCGTTCGTCGCCATATAGGTACACGGTGACCGTCTCGCTGTCATTGGAAGATCCGGCATCGGTGACACTATGCTTGATTTCGGCCCCCGGCAACTGGGTGCCCATCAGCTTGGAGGTGATCTTCATGACCTCGTCCGTCGTATAGGGCGGGTCCACCCACTCCGGCCCATCTTCCTCCGTGTAGAGGTAAATATTGAACGAGCCGCCCATCGCGCCGTAGAGCGTCATGATGTTCTTGATGCCCAATTCTTCGCGGCGACTGTCCAGCTCGGCCTGCATGGTGCTGAAGAGACGCTCCGCCCGCTCCATGTCGTAGCTCTGATCCAGCTCGACGCGAATTTCCACCTCCCGGGTATCCAGCCGGGGCATGCCGCCCATGCCCACGTGCTGGAAGGGCACAACAGCGGTGACCACGCCGACAATAATCAACAGCAGCAACATGGCCAGGCGGTTGCTCAGCGACCAGCGCAGGCAGAAAGAGTAGAACGAAATAGTCCGCTCCACCGCGCGTAGATTACCCAGCGCTCCAAGGAGCCCCCCGAGGATTCCGGTGGCGCGTTCACCATCACGCGCGCCGGACAGGAGATGAAAAAAATTGGCGTGGTGCGCCATATTAATGCGGCTCATCACCAGCGGAACGATGGTAAGCGCCAGCACCAGACTTCCCGAGAGCGCAATAATCAGGGGAAGCCCGAGCTCCTCCATGAACACCGACATGCTTCCCGTGTCCATATAGTACATGGGGACAAACACCACCACCGTGGTCGCCGTGGATGCAACAATCGCCAGCCCCACTTCCTTGGCGCCCTTCAAGGCGCTGTCCGTTGGACTCTCGCCGAGTTGGCGATGACGGATAATGTTCTCCACGACGACAATGGCGTTGTCCACGAGCATGCCCACAACAATGATCAAGGAGACCATGGTGATCATGTTCATGCTCATTCCTGCAAAGAACATAAATACCAGGGCGACCACGAGCGACGTCGGGATCATCAGCGCCACGACAATGGTGGGCACGATGCGGTGCAGGAAAACAAACAATACGATGAGGGCCATGGCCCCGCCGTAGACCCCCTCTTTCATCAGGTTCTTGAGGGCGCCCGTGATGTAGTCGGACTGATCGAAGAAAACCTTCTGCCCCACATTCTGGTAGTCTTCCTCCGCCAGAATCTTCTCCATCTCTTCGCGAACCAGCCGGCAGGTCTTCACCGCGTTGGCCTCGGACTCCTTGGTCACCAGAACCAGCGCCCCCCCCTGGCCATCCAGCGACACGTGCTGGTTTTCTTCCCGGGTGCCATAGCGAATATTCGCCACGTCGCGGAGCCGCTTGCCCCCGGGCGTGACCACCAGATCGCCCAGCTCGTCCAGGCGGTGGTATTCGCCCACCACGCGCACGATATGTTTATTCGTACCGTCCACGAGCTCGCCGACGGACACGTTCAGGCTGCTCTCCCGAAGGCGCAAGATGACGTCGAAAAGGCCGAGATTCAGGTTGCGCAGGTAATCCTGCTCAAACTCGATGATGACCTCGCGCTCGGGGCTGGAGGACTGCATCTGAATATCGGCCACGCCATCGATACGCCGCAGTCGCGGCTCCATCGTGCGGCGGAGCATATCCACGAAGGCCGAGTCTCCCCCCTCCCGGAAGAGGCCAAAGGCCATGATGGGGATCGACCGGGAATTAAATCGTTGGATGACCATGCGCTCAACATCGTCGGGCAACACCAGCTTCAGGCGCTCCATGCGATCCCGGACTTCCGCAGCAGCGAGGGCCATGTCAGTTTCCGGTGTGAACATCATGCTTACGAAGCAGCCGTCGCCGTTGGAAATGGTCCGGATGTTGTCCAAACCGGACACCGTGCGGAATTCGCCCTCCACGGGAATCGCTATTTGCTGCTCCACCTGGGCCGGCGTGGCGCCCGGATAGGGAATGGTGACGCCGAGGAAGGCCGGGTCCACATTCGGCAGGAATTGCAGGGGAATCCGCGTGGCCGCGATCACGCCGAGAATCACCACACTGATGCTCAGCATGGTCACCGTTACCGGGCGGCGTATCGCGAAATCAGGCAGGGAAAACTTCAAGACGCGGGGGTCTCCCCTGCGGGGACTTTGTCACGTCCTCCCACGAGGTAGTAGATCATGGGGATGATGAAGAGGGTAAGGAGTGTTGCCGACGAAAGGCCGAACATGACGGTGACGGCCAGTGGGCGGCGCATCTCCGCGCCTTCGCCGGAAGCCACGATCATGGGCAACAGGCCAAGCACCGTGGTAATCGTGGTCATGAGAATGGGGCGCAGGCGGACCGCGCAGGATTCCACGATCGCCTTGTGCTTCGTGTAACCGCGCTCGCGAAGCTGATTGATATAGTCCACAAGCACAATGGCGTTGTTCACCACGATACCGGCGAGAATGATGCCGCCGAGAAACACCATGATGCTCAGGTCGATGCCCATGTACTTGAGGGCGTAGGCCACACCGAAGAAGGCGAGGGGCACGCTGAACATGACGATGGCCGGGTGCCACATGGATTCGAACTGACACGCCATGACCACGTAGACCAGGAAGATGGCCAGAAGGAGGGCGAAGCGCAGGCTCTCGTAGGAGGTCTCCAGCTCGCGGTTCTGTCCGCCGAGTTCAAAGAGGTAGCCCTGGGGGCGCTCCATCGTGTTCATGGCCGTCAGGATGTCGCGCGACACGGCCGCCAGATCCCGTCCTTCGAGATTTGCCGTAATGACCACGGTCCGGCGCTGGCCCACGCGGCGGATCTCGCTGGGGCCTTCCTGCTGCTGGATCAGGGTCACGGAGTCGAGCGGAGTCGATGCGAGGCCCTCGGTAAGGTTGAGCTGGCGCAGGTCGGACTTGCTCTTGAGAAAGGACTTGTCCGCGCGCACCCGAATATCGATTTTTTCGCCGGCCAGGCTGAAGCGCGTGGGCACATCGCCCTGCAATTCCGACTGCACCCGGGAGGCGACCTGACTGGTGGAAAGGCCCTTCTTCGCCAAAGCGAGGCGATCGGGCGAAATGATGATTTCGGGAAAGCCCGACTTGACGCTCAGTTCGGCGTCTTTGACCCCGGGAACGGCCGAAACCAACTCGATAGCCTTTTCGCCCATGGTCCGAAGGGTTACGAGGTCATCACCTACAATCTGCAGTTCGATGGCCGTCTTGAAGCTGAACAGGGAGGGCAACTGAAAGGTGACCTCCTCGCCGGGTGCGGGCACCAGTTTCGGCCGCAGGCGCTCGATGATCTCGTCCTGGAAGAGGGCCAGGCGCTCGGGGTCGCGCAACATGACCGTGAACTCGGCCACGTTCTCCCCCCGCTCCGTGGTGCCCCGGGTGCCTTCTTCACCCACTTCGACGGTGACGCGATCCACATCGGGATCGGCCCGGAGAATCTTCTCAAGCTCGCGGGCGCGCAGTTCGGTCTGTTCGATGCGCGTGCCCGCGCGCGCTTCAAGCCGCACATGGAATTCACCCTGTTTCATCGGAGGAATAAGTTCGCTGCCCAGGCCCATGAGGGTCTGAAGCGCGTGGGCGGCGCCCAGCACCGTCAAGAGCAGAATGACGGGGCTGAAGCGGAGCGCCTGCTCCAGCACGGCGCGGTATACCCGGCACATGGTGCCGTAGGCCAGATCGAATGCTTCGAGAGGAAGCCAGAGGATGACCCGGAGCGCGGCGCGAATGATGGCGTATACCGCGTAACAATTTAGCAGCACCACAAAGAGCCCCGTTGCCAGGATACCCCCGAGAAAGCCAAGAACAAGTTGAAGCAGGCAGAGGGCGATCAGAAAGGGCAACATAATTGGCAGCCCGACCAGACAAATCAGCTTGCCGGAGGCCCCGCCTTCACGCCAGCGGGCGCCAAAGCCGGTCAACGGCACAAAGGCCTCGGACACGGTCTTTACGAAGTAGCCTCGCGCATAGGTGAAGCCCAGCGGAAAAACGCCGAGTGCGGCGGCCACCCGCCCGCGTCCTTCGGTGCCGCGAAGGTGATCATAGGCGCGCGTCGCCCAGAAGACCTGGCCGGTGCGCTCGAGCTTCAAGCCCTGGCGGGAGACCACGAGGGGAATGAGGTAGAGCGCGGTAAGGAGCGAAGCCAGCAGCGAAAAGGAAACCGTCAAGGCGAGATCGCCGAACAACTGACCGGCCACGCCCTCGACAAAGGTGACGGGGAAGAACACGCACACCGTGGTGAGGGTGGATGCGATAACGGCGCCGGAGACTTCCCGCGTACCCCGCTCCGCCGCGTCGACGGGGCTGTCGCCTTCTTCACGACAGCGGAAGATGCTTTCCAGCACCACGATGGAGTTGTCTACGAGCATACCCACGCCCAGGGCCAGACCGCCGAGGGACATGATATTGAGCGTCACGCCACCGGCGAAGAGGGGCACGAAGGTCGCCACCACGGAAATGGGAATGGCCACGCCGATGATGATGGTGCTTTTCATTTCGCGCAGGAAGAGGAACAGTACGATGAGCGCCAGGATACCGCCCATGATGGTCGCGTCTTTGACCTCGTCAATGGAACCCTGGATGAAGCGGGACTGATCGCTGATCAACGTCAGGCCGGTGCCGTCGGGAAGCTCGTCGAGGAGGGTGTACGCCTCCAGGGTTTCCAGCGGCGCGGGGCGACCGGCCTTTCGATTGCCCTCGCGCACGTTTTCCTTGACCTGCTTGATGATCTTCTCCCAGAACCCGAGCTCCCGCTCGAAACCCAGGAGATCTTTGACCATGTTGCAGACGTCGACCGTGTTGGCATCGCCCTCTTTGTAGATTTCGAGGGCCACGGCCTCGCGGCCGTTAATGCGAACGATGGTCTCCACTTCCTTCGTTCCCATGAACACTTCCGCCACATCGGCCAGGCGCACGGGCCGGCCCATGGCCGAAGTGATGATGGACTCGCGGATATCCTCCACGGTCTCAAACTCGTTGTAGGTGCGGACGAGGTACTCGGACTTGCCTTCCTTCAGGCTGCCGCTGGAGCGGCTGATATTCTGCTGGGCCAGGCTGTTGCCGATGGCCTCCATGGAAAGTCCGAGGCTCTTGACGTGCTGCGGATCGACCAGCACCTGGATTTCCGCTTCCTGACCGCCTTTGACCAGCACTTGCGCAATACCGGACTTGGCCTCCAGATCGCTCTTTACGTTGCGTTCGGTGGCCTCGCGGATTTCCGTCAGCAGCTTCTTCTCGATCGCGGGATCCACATCCCGTCCCTGGGCCGCCAGATCGGGCGTGGTGATGGCCACCTGCATGATCGGATCCAGCGTGGGGTCGTAGCGCAGAATGACCGGCTTCTCCGTCAACTCCTGGGGGGCCTCGAAGAGGTCAAGCCGATCGCGCACGTCCTGCTGGGCCGCGCTCATGTCGGTATCCCAGGTAAATTCGAGGATGATTTCCGAAGTGCCGGGTGAGGATACGCTGCTGATCTCCACCAGGCCGGTCACGATGCTCAGCATTTCTTCGAGGGGGCGGGTAACGAGATTCTCCACGACTTCGGGGGCCGCGCCCTCGTATTCCGTGCGGACGGTGAGGGTCGGGTAGTCCATGTCCGGCATGAGGTTGATGGGCAGTTGCTGGTAGGAGCGAACGCCGAACACGATCATGGTGAGGAAGATCATGGCCGTCGTCACGGGGCGCCGGATGGCCAGGCGGTAGTTGTTCGGCGCTTCAGGCTGTGCTTCGGTCATGAGGTATCCGTGTCGGGGTCGAAGTTGAACCCGCGCTGGTCGCGGGGCGCATTGCTGAAAAGGGGTGAACGGGACCCGGCCGGCGTCGTCGCTCCGGCGCCCGCCCGCGCGTCACCGGGCGGCGCGGAGCCCGGTCAGGCGCCGCCTTTGGCCCGGGCGGCGGTCTCGGCTTCCTGGGCCGCCTTCTCTTTCTCCACCTCGTCCAGCGCCGCATCGGCCGAGATTTCGCCGCGGGTTTTCAAGGTTTCTTCCAGGTTGCCCACCTGAAGCAAGTCCCCTTCGTTCACCGTCTGCTGGCCCAGCGTGATCACCAGCGTGTCGTCGTTGATTCCGGAGAGGACCTCGGTGTAGTTGCTGTCTTCCAGGCCCGTTTCAACCTCCACGCGGGCGGCAACCCACTCGGGCGTGTCCGTGGTCGCGGGCGCCGCGGCACCGCCTTCGGCGGCGGCCGGGGCCTCCGCGGCCTGGGCCGACGCCGCGCCGCGCTGCGCCACCATGACGTAGCGCCGGGCGTTCTCTTCGACGATCGCATCCTTGGGCACCACCAGCACATCCGTGTGGGTGTCCATCACCAGGCTGTAGCGGGCGAAGGCCGCTTCGCGGAGGTATTCGTGATCGCTGGGGTCGAAATCGAGCACGACCTTCACCGAGCCCGTCTGGGCGTCCACACCGGGGTTGATACGGCGGACTTTCGCCACAAATTCCCGGTCGCCCGAGGAATCGATGGTCACCCGGGCTTCCTGGCCCAGTTTCAGGCGGGGCAGGCTGCGCTCCGTAACGAAGATGGGCAGAATGAAGGACGAGGGATCCACAATGCTGAACACGGGCATCCCCGTGCTGACGAGCATGCCCGCCTGAAGTTTGCGGTGGGTGACGACGCCGGAGATGGGCGCGCGGATCGTCAGGTAGGTCAATTGCACTTCCTGCATCTCCAGGGAGGCCTGCGCCTGCTCAAAGGCCGACTTGGCGTTGTCCTTCTCCGCCTCGCTGAAAATACCCTGCTTCCAGCCATTCTCCGTGCGCCGGTAGATATTCTCCTGGTGCTTCACATTGACGCGGGACTGCTGGATATTGACCTGCATCTCCGCCTTGTCGATCTCGGCCAGCACCTGATCCTTCTCCACATGATCGCCCTCCTCCACCAGAATCTCCATACAATGCCCCGTACCCTTGGCCAGTACCTCCACCTGCCGCTCGGCGGTGATGTTCCCCGTTTCGGTCAGATATTCGGAGATGTCGCGGCGCTCGGGCTTCGAAGCCTCCACCAGAAAGGGGTTCCGGGCGGGCTTCTCCGCGTTCAAGGCGCTGACCGTGCCTTTTTCCGACTGGTTGCAACCAGCCAGGCCCGCAAGCATGGCGGTGCCAAGAATCCAGCACAAGGTCTTTCGCATGGGAGAATCATTTCCTTTCGTCTACGACGCCGGAGCGCGGGGAGCGTTGGTCTCGGTGGCGGGGGGAGCGGCCTGCCGCACAACGCTGGGGCCGTTAAGGGTCGCCACACCATACCTGCGCGCGCGGCCTTTATTACGCGAACCGCGGCGGATACCACCACCACTCGGGCGGTACCCGCAGTACTGTGGCGGGGCTGTTACAGGGGGCGCGCCCCCGATAGTGAGGCGCTGGAATTTCCCCATTATACCAGTCCGGACTTCAAAGTGTGCAATCGGTGGGTGTGATTTCTTATGATGGTTCTCATTGGGGAATGAACAGGTAAATTGCCGTATAATATATTGTTGACACTGAACTGTGAAAATGGCATGATGCCAACATGAATCGTGGTGCCTGATTGGACCAGTGGGATCCGCCGTAATATACAACCGTCGCGGAAGCAAGGAGTCTGTTGCATGTTTGTGAATCGGGGTAGTGTAACTCGTTTGATGTTAGCCGCTTGTCTGACGGCCATCCTCGCCGGATGCCCCTGGAAGGGGGATAACGGCCTGGCCCTGCTGCTGACACCGCAGGTTCTGAACTTCGAGGCCGACCAGGACACCCTCACCTTTCAGGTGCACCGCAATTTAACCAATTCGCCGGTGGAGCCCGTGGTCGTTTCGAGCAATCAGCCCTGGATCATTCCCCAACTGTGCACCGACTCGGCGGACAATTGCCTCGGCGTTGGCATTGTTGATCGCCTTCTGGTGCCCGTCCGCGTTGATCGCAATCTGATGCTGCTGGGCACGAACCGGGGCGAAATCATCGTTCGCACGGGCGGCGCGGCGGATCAGAAGATCACGGTCTACGCGGAGGATATGCTCCAGGTCGACTTCCGGGTGAACAACCGCCGCCCCGCCGTGGGCCAGGCGGTAACCTTCGAAGACGCCAGCGAGAAAACCGATGCGGCGGGCGATGTGGTTTCGCGGCTCTGGGAGTTCGGCGACGGCAACACCAGCACGGCGACCGACCCGATCCACGTTTACAGCACGCCGGGACTCTACAGCATCACACTGACGGTGACGACCGCCAACGGCGAAGAGACGATCCGCAAGGCCGCGTGGGTCACCGTGGGCAGCCCCGCGCCCGTGGTGGACTTCGAAGCGAGCACAACCAATATTTACGAGGGTGAATCGGTCACCTTTACCGACCTCTCCATCGCCCCCACCGAACCCGTCACCGGCGTCTTGTGGAACTTCGGCGATGGCCGCACCAGCACCGAATCCCGCCCGACCCACCAGTACACGGAGCCCGGCGTATTTACGGTCAGCCTGACGGTCAACACGGCCAACGGCAGCAGCACCGAATCCAAGACGAATCTTATCGTGGTGCAGCGCAAGCTTGCCCCGATTGCCCGGATCGCCGTCAACCCCTCCAGCCCCGTCGCCCTGACGACGGCGCGCTTCTCGGACATTTCCGACGCGGGTTCGGCGGAGATTCAGCAGTGGTTCTGGGATTTTGGCGACGGCGCGACGAGCCGGGTACAGAATCCGACCCATACCTTCGCCGCCGGTGGCGACTATGAGGTGTCCCTTTATGTGGTTTCGGCCCACGGCAGCAGCACGGTGACCACGACGGTTACCGTGGTTACGGTTCCGCCCACGGCCGCATTCAGCGTGAGCGACAGGACGCCCTTCATCCTGACGGAAGTCCAGTTCACCAACGGCTCCCTGGCGGGCTCCGCGCCCATCGAGCAGTACCTCTGGGAATTCGGCGACGGCTCCAGCAGCACACAGCAGAACCCGACCCACACCTACAACAGCGCGGGCCCCTTCAATGTGCGGCTGACGGTCGTCAGCGATCACGGCTCCGACACGGCCACCGAAGTGGTTACCGTGTCCTTCCAGCCCCCGACGGCCAATTTCTCCGGCGCGCCCCGCAGTCCCAGTGTGGGCCAGGCGGTTCAGTTCCAGGACCTTTCCATCCCCGGCACCGCGGCGGTGAACCAGTGGCTGTGGGACTTCGGCGATCCGGACAGTGGCGACGACAACCTGAGTATTCTCCAGAATCCGTCCCACACGTACAACGCGCCGGGCTTCTACACCGTCACCCTGACGGTGCGTACCCCGGTGACGACGGACAACTCGGACACGGAAACGAAGACGTCGTACATTCAGGTGGTCCAGGCCCCCACGCCCGCGTTCTCCTTCAGCACGACCAATCCCGACCGCCCGGACATCGTCCAGTTCGCGAATGAAACTGTGGCCGGCAGCGAACCCAGTTCCAGCTATGTCTACCTCTGGAACTTCGGCGACCCCACGAGCATCGCCAACACGAGCACCTCGGAGAATCCGACCCACGAGTTCACCACGGCCGGAAACTTCACGGTGACGCTGACCGTTCAGACGGGCACCCGGGAAGTCACGACGTCTCAGGTGGTCACCATCGTCTTCGACCCGCCGACGGTTGACTTCTCCGTGGAAACGGACGAGGACACGCCGCGCGAGGATGTGCTGGAAGACGGCGCCCTGACGACGGACTCGCTCCAGTTCACGAGCCTGATTACGCCCGGCACGGAAACGGAAGCGGCGGACTTCTCCTATGCCTGGGACTTCGGCGACGGCGAATCCAGCACGCTGGAAGAACCGACCCACACCTATGCGAACAGCGGCACCTACACCGTGGTCTTCACGGTCACCACGCCGACCAGCGTGACCACCGCAACCCACGATGTGGCCATCGACGAACCGCCCGTACCCGATTTCAGTGCGATCCCCCGCATTGCGACCCGGGACACGGCCATCCAGTTCTTCGACCAGTCGGACGACACCAACAGCCAGCCGATTGAAGGCCGCCTGTGGGAGTTTGGTGATGGATTCATCGCGACGGGCGAGAATCCGACCCACGCCTATGAAACCGCTGGAATCTACGACGTCACCCTGACGCTGGACTTCACCCACGCCATCACGGGTGCGCCCATGTCCATCGCGGAAACGAAGGAAGATTTCATCCAGATCAATCCGTAAGTTCCAGGCAATCTGATCCGGCGCCCCCGCCCCAGGCGGGGGCGCCTTTTTTATGACGGCGCCCCGGCCCGGTGTGCGATGTAAAGACCGTCCCAACATTGACTTGCCCGAACCACGCATGCTATCATCCTCGGGTTTGTGCCCAATGTCGGGCCGCGCGCTTTGAACCGTGCGCGATGACCCGGCGCGAGGCGCGCTTTCCTGATGCCCCGCGCGCGGGGAAAACCTGAGCAATGAGAGGATGCACCATGACCAAGATGAAGATCGGTTTGGTCGGGTGTGGCAATATCGGCGCCGACATCTGCATCGCCCTTCATAAAGGGGGGATTCCGGCGGAAGTCGTGGCGCTGACGGATGTGGATCCGGACCGAGCCGCCGTGCTGGTGCGCACCTTTCAGCTCAATGCCCGAATCTGCACGCTGGACGAACTGGCGGAGCAGGTCGATTTTATTGTAGAATGCGCGGTTGCCAGCGTCGTAAAGGACGTCCTGGAAGTGGCGATTCGCCACCACAAGGACTGTCTTGTCATGAGCGTGGGCGGCCTGATGGCGCTCCCGGACGAGATCGAACGGGCGAAGCAGAGCGGAATACAGGTACGGATACCTTCGGGCGCCCTGTGCGGCCTGGACGGAATCCGCGCCGCCATGGAAGGCGGCCTGCATATGGTCACGCTGACCACGCGCAAGCCGCCGGAAGGATTGGCCGGCGCGCCCTATCTCATTGAGAACAATATAGATATTAGTAACCTGACCGAGCCCAGAGTCGTCTTTGAAGGCAATGCTCTGGAAGCGGTGAAAGCCTTTCCGGCCAACGTGAACGTGGCCGGCGCGCTGAGTCTGATGGGTATCGGGCCGAAGGAGACGCGGGTTTGCGTCATCGCCGATCCGAACGCGACGCGGAACAGCCACGAAGTGGATGCCGAGGGCGCCTTTGGGAGCCTGAAGGCGATAACGATCAATCTGCCGTCGCCGCGCAATGCGAAATCGAGCTATCTGGCGTCGCTTTCGGCGAGCGCGGAACTCCGGGTGGCCGCAACGGCGTTTTGCCGGCAGTTTAAAGAGTCCTGATAAGAAACGGGCCGCTTTCGCGGTCGCGGTGAGTGCATAAAGTAGGGCATGATTCGACCCCCTGGGGTGGACAGGCCCCCAGGAAACGTGGAGCATGACCCCTGCGCGCCATAGCGGCCCGCGGGCATCGTTAAGAATGGAGATTAACCATGTACGCTGTAGTGGTTACAGGCGGAAAGCAGTATAAGGTTGCCGAAGGCGACCGGCTGCGGGTGGAAAAGCTGGATGGTCCCGTCGGCGGCCAGATTGAACTGGGCAAGGTCTGCCTGCTGGTGAACGGCAACGGCATCACGGCCGAACCGGGCGCGCTCAGCAGCGCGCGCGTCATTGCCGAGATCACCGACGAAGGCAAGCGCAAGAAAATCCGCGTCTTCAAGAAGAAGCGCCGGAAAGGCTACATGCGCACCCAGGGCCACCGCCAGTTGTTCACCGAAATCATGATTCGCGAAATCAAAGCATAAGGGAGAGGTTTCTCAATGGCACACAAGAAAGCAGGCGGCAGTTCCCGCAACGGTCGCGACAGTGAGTCCAAACGCCTTGGTGTAAAACTCTACGGCGGCCAGAAGGCCATCGCGGGCAATATCATCGTTCGCCAGCGCGGCACCAAGTTTGCCGCGGGCAAGAACTGCGGCCTCGGCAAGGATCATACCCTTTTTGCCCTCGCCGACGGTGTGGTGCAGTTCCGGTTCTTCAAGAAAGGCCGGCAGTGCGTTGATATCGTACCGGCGGCCGAATAACGGCCGGCAGCACCGGCAGCCATGTTTGTAGATCGCGTCCGAATTAAAGTTATCGGTGGCCATGGCGGCGACGGGTGCTGCAGTTTCAGAAAAGAAGCATACGTCCCCCTCGGCGGCCCCGATGGCGGAGACGGAGGAAAAGGCGGCGATATTTATATCGCTGCCTCTTCTCGTTATACCTCCCTCATGGACCTGCGTTTCCATCCCCTTTGGAAGGGGAACCGCGGCCTTCACGGCAAAGGAAAGTGCCTGCACGGTCGGGGCGGCGACGACATCATCCTGGCGGTGCCCTGCGGCACCATGGTCCACGATCCGGAGACGGGTGAACTGCTGGCCGACCTGACGGAGGAAGGGCAGTCCTTTCGCGTGAGCCGGGGCGGCAAGGGGGGCAAGGGCAACACGCGTTTCAAGACCTCGGCCAACAAGGCGCCCCGCTTCGCAGAGCGCGGCGAGCCGGGTGAGGAGCGCGAGTATGTGCTGGAACTCAAGCTGATCGCGGAAGTGGGTTTCGTCGGCCTGCCCAATGCCGGCAAGTCCACCCTGCTCTCCGCCATCTCGGCGGCGACGCCGAAGATCGGCAATTACCCCTTCACCACCATAACGCCCAATCTCGGTATCGTCCAATTGAGCGACCACCGCACCCTGGCGGTGGCGGATATCCCCGGCATTATCGAGGGCGCGGCGGAGGGCAAGGGCCTGGGGCTCGATTTCCTGCGCCACATCGAGCGCACGCGGGTCCTCCTTTTCCTGATCGATCTGGGGGATGGCGATCCCGTGGAGACGCTGGAAACGCTGAAGAGCGAACTTCGCCAGCACAGTGAAGTCTTCGAAAGCCGTCCGGCGGTCTACGCCCTGAACAAGTCCGACATCACCGAAAACCGGAAGCGCTATGAAGAAGTGAAGGACGCCTTCCCCAATGCGCACTTGATTTCCGGAGCCACGGGCGAGGGCATTCCCGCCCTGCTCGAACACCTCTGGACGGAGGTGGAAGCGGCCCGCAACGCGGAGCTCTATGGCGAGAAAGCGCCGGAGCCGGAGCGCGAATACACCTACGAAGCGCCCTACGACGTCATCCGGATCAAGGGCGGCTTCCGTATCGAGGGCGAACGCCCCGTGCGCGCCGTGCGCATGACCGACTTCGGCAATCCCGAAGGGGCCGAGCACCTCCAAAAGGTGCTGGAGAAGATGGGCATTTTCCGGGCCCTGAAGCGCCTCGGCGCGGAAGAGGGCCAGTCCATCTTCATCGGCGATCTGGAACTTGAGTATCACCCGGACTAAGGGCCATACTAGCGCCCGCAGCGACCTGTTAATCTCGGCCCTGAGAAGCATCGACTCCTATGAAATTTGATCCCGACGCCCTGGAAACTCTCGTCATCAAGATCGGAACCAGCCTCTTGAGCGGGCGTCGCGCCTTCGAAGGCCACGTGATGGAGTCGGTCGTCAAGGAGATCTGCGCCCTCAAGAAGGACCACCGGATCAACGTGTTGATCGTGAGTTCGGGCGCCATCGGCTGCGGAATGAACACCCTCAAGATGACCGAGCGCCCCTCGGCCCTGCCCGACAAGCAGGCCGTCGCAGCCGTGGGCCAGGCCACGCTGATGCACTACTATGAGACCCTCTTCATGACCTATGGCGAGGGGCTCCACACGGCCCAGGTCCTCCTCACCCTGCGCGATCTCGACCTGCGCGACAGCTACCTGAATGTCCGCAACACGATCAAGAACCTCTTCAACATGAAGAGTATCATCCCCATCGTGAACGAAAACGACTCCACCGCCGTGGAGCAATTGCGCTTCGGGGACAACGACACCCTCTCCGCCAAGATCGCGGCGAAGCTCAATGCCGGACTTCTGATTATTCTCAGCGATATCGACGGGCTCTACGCGGGCAATCCCCAGAAGAATCCCGATGCGCCCCATATTCCCGAAGTCGAGGAAATCACGCCCGAAATCATTCAGTACGCCGGCGGCGCGGGCACCCTCACCGGCACGGGCGGCATGCGCACCAAACTCGACGCCGCGCGGATCGCTTTCGCGGCGGGCGTCCCCACCATCATCACCAACGGCCACACGCCCAACGTGCTTCACGGCGTACTCTCGGGCGAGGCCCGTTGCACCCACTTCAAACCGGCCGAGTCCGCCCTCTCCCACCGCAAACGCTGGATTGCCTTCGGCCGCACGGCCCAGGGCACGCTGAAAATCGACCGGGGCGCCTGCGACGCCATACAGACCCACGGCAAGAGCCTTCTTTCCGCCGGTATCACCGATTCCACGGGCCACTTCCACGTGGGCGACGCGGTGGAGATCCGGGGCGAAGACGGGGGCCTCATCGCGCGGGCGCTGGTAAACTATTCGAGCGAGGACCTGCGGAAGATCATGGGGCGCCAGAGCCACGAGATCGCGGGAATTCTCGGGGCGAAGCTCTACGACGAAGTTGTACACCGCGACAATCTCGTGCTGATTTAGCCGTCCTTCCACCTGCCCTCTGCCCCTTACCCTTCCGCCCGCGCGCCAGTTGCCATGGTGTTTCGCCGGCGCCTCTCGCCTGCCGCCGTCGCCGCACTGGAAATAGGGTAAAAATCCATTAATAGGTGAGCAATTTGTTTTATAATCGGAATTAGGGTAGCATACGGAGTATGCAAGGCAAAGGAGTAGCAGTGTGACTTGCCAACCAGTCAACTGGACCGAGGGCACCCTCAGCATCATCGATCAGACGCTCCTGCCTGGAGAACTGCGCTGGATCGAGCTGGCTTCCGTGACGGATGTATGGGATGCCATCACGCAACTCAAGGTGCGCGGTGCGCCGGCCATTGGCATCTGCGCGGCCTTTGGCGTGCTCGTGGGCCTGGCGGAGCGGCAGCCGGAGAGCCTGGCGGCATCGCGGACGGCGGTGGCGGAAGTTGCCCGGAGCCTCGCTGGTTCCCGCCCGACGGCGGTCAACCTCTTCTGGGCGCTTGCGCGTATGGAGCGCCGGGCAACCTCGGTGGCGGACAACGCGACGCCTGCGGCGTTCTTCGAGGCGCTCGAAGCGGAGGCGCTCGCAATTCTTGCCGAAGACCTCGAACAGTGCCGCCGCATCGGCCAGTTTGGGGCCCACCTGGTGCACGAGGGCGCGGGCGTACTCACCCACTGCAATGCGGGCGCCCTGGCGACGGGCGGCCTGGGTACGGCCCTCTCCGTGCTGTACCAGGCGAAATCGGAAGGGCGAAATTTTCATGTTTTTGCCGATGAAACCCGGCCCCTGTTGCAGGGCGCGCGGTTGACGGCGTGGGAGTTGCACCGGGCGGGAATCGACACGACGCTGATATGCGACAATGCGGCGGCGCAGGTCATGCGCGAAGGCCGGGTCGATCTGGTGATCGTGGGCGCGGACCGCATCGCGGCCAATGGCGATACGGCGAACAAGATCGGTACCTACGGGCTGGCGGTGCTGGCGGAGGCCCACGATATCCCCCTGTATGTGGCGGCGCCGACCTCCACGCTGGACGGAACGCTGACCGACGGCGAAGCTATTCCGATTGAAGAGCGGGCCGCGGAGGAGGTAACCCATGGATTCGGCCGGTCCACGGCGCCCGAGGGTATTTCGGTGTACAATCCCGCCTTTGATGTGACGCCCGCGGCGCTGATAGCGGGTATAATCACTGAGTACGGGATTGTAACCCCGCCTTACGATATCAGTTTGAGCCGGATATTCCGGCGCCTCGACACGACCTGAAGGATACCGCCGGCCTCCATGTACGAGTCCCTCGCAAACCATGTGATGAATCTGCCCAGGGAAAAGGTTTCCGAACTTTTCCTGGACGACATCGCTCTATGCGCGGCCTGGTATGAATCGCACCACGACAACCCGGAAGTCCAGGAGTCCTACAAATTGCTCCGCCAGATCTTTGATATCTGGGTCACGGAGGTCAAGGCCCCCCGAACGGATACGATGGGCTACCGCCAGCAGCCCCTTTCGCGCGCGCTGATCAAGGAGCTTTCCGAAGGCAACGTAACGCGGCTGGAGCGGGACGAGCTCGACTTTCTCTCCTTTGCCGCGGGCCTGGCCCGACGGAGCGGCAAGCTGGATCTCTTCCGGCGGACGATGGGCTGCCTTGCGCCCCACACGCGGGATATCGAGCATGCGCGCAAACACAAACCGGTCATACCCGGATGTCCCGCCCTGCACCGCCGCCTCGCCGTACTTTCGGCGGAGGAACTAAAGTCGGCGGAAATGCGTGATGTTCGCACCTTCGGGGGGATCAATCATCCCATCCGCGGGCCGGTGTGCATGCGGGAAGGCGATCTCCTGATTCTTTCGGATGTGCCCCCGGATTGCACGGTGGTGGTGGACAAGGGCAGTTGCTATGTCCGGGGCGATGTCCAGGGCAACGTGGCGACAACGGTCGGCTGCGAGATCATGGGGAATCTCGCGGGGGTCGTGGTGGCGCGGCGGGGCAGCGTGGGCGCGAAGGATATTCTCAATCAGGCCACGGTGATCTCCAAGGAGAATTCGGTGCGGGCGATGGCCGCCGAAAACCCGCGAATGATATTCGCGGCGCGGGAGATCGAAATCACCGGCAACGCCATCGGAGGCCGTTACTTCGGCCGGAAGATCACGGTGGGAGGCGACTTTGTCGGCGGCGAACTTTTCGCGACCGAGTGGGCGGAGGCCGCGAATTTTGTGTGCACGGAAGAGCGCAACATCAACATCTGCCTGCTGCGTGGTCTGAGTTGCCAGGACTACGGCGAAGTGCTCACCCTCGAATCCGGGCGCATGCTGAATTCCGCCATGAAACTTCGCCAGCGCCTCGCGAATGTGGAAGAGCTTATCGAAATCACGGAACGCGAGGCGGACAACCTGGCGGGCAACGTGTTGATGTATATCCTGGGGGAGGAAAGTACGAAGGAGCAGGTCCACCATGTGGAGAAGCTCCGGCGCAAACTCTCCTTTCTGGAGCGGCTGCTTTCCGGGATCCGATCGGTGATGGTGGCGGCGGAGGATCGCCTGAACCTGATGGCCTCCATGAAGGGCAACGGCGCGGAGGCGTCGAGCGGCTCGGCGGAGGAGCAGGCGACGCTGGATGATCTGCGCCGGGAGTTGACCATGCTCTCCAACGAGGGCAGCATCGACACCGAATTGCAGGCGGACAAGGAGGAAGTGCTCTATCTGGGCCGCAAGTTGCAACGAAAGGGCCTGGCGCCGCAGGGGGTGGAGCAGGTGCTCTCACGGCTGCTGGCCAAGTGCGACGAGGTCCAGGAGAAGTTCGACGCGCTGGCCCAGGCGATCGCCCGGGACGAGCAGGAGATCGAGCGGGCCATGGGCCGGGCCGCGCTGCTGGAACGGGCGAAGGCGGAGTGCTCCCGAGTCGAAATGCTGCGCCAGCTTCTGGCGGCGGCGCGCAAACGGCCCGATGCGGATCTATTCAAGATGCGGGCCAACGACCGTTATGTGAAGGTGCTGCTCCGGACCATGGAAATCCGCATGTCGCGCGTGACGGGCTACCTGGCGAGCTGCCGTGAGATCGCGGCCCGCATTGAGGAACTCCGGGAGCGCCTGTGGACGGAGTACATGGTGTCCCTGCCCGATCACGTGCTGCAGGGTTGGGCGGTGGGCGGCGCGCGCGCGCGCGGCTGTTTCACGCCCGGCATCGTCATTTGCGCCTGGCGCCACCTGCTGGACGAAGAGAAGGGCATGGGCCGGAGCCGGATCGTCACAAAGGCCTGGGAGAACGGCATTCCCGCGCGCCAGACCTATCTGCGCACGGAGAAGAGCACCATCGAGACGCTGGGCGAGCCCGAGCCGCTGATGATCAGCGGATCCATCAACGTTTGACCCCTCTTTCGGGCCATACCTGCCTTGGGCAGCCGCAGGCCGCAAGCAAGAACTTTCCCACAGATTTACACAGATCCGTGGGACGTTGCAGGCCTGTATTTCTTGCACGCGAAGGCGCAACGTTCCGAGCGGGGCAAGTTCAGTCGGGAATCGCCTCGATTGCAGCAAGAATCTCAGGCGCGTGAAGCTTATGGTTCGTCCGGTTTGAGGGTACTTTTCGCGTTTGTTGCAAGGCGCGCCATGATTTACGCTCAAGTTATCGAGGAAGTTCTTGGCCCCGGAGGGGTCGCGGAACTTAGCCCAGCCCAGATGCCGAGGCATCATTCGGCCTCAACGGGTATTTGTCTTGGCCCCGGAGGGGCTGAGGAACTTAGTTCGCCGCGGCGAATGGAGCCTAAGCGGAACCCTGAGTATGAAGCAATAAGAATTTCAAACCCCCGAAGGGGGTGGCGGAAAAATCGCAACGCAAAATATTACCGGTACATCGTCCGATATGCTCGCGTAGCGTGATTGTCTGAACGTGTCCCAATCGCTATATCTTGACTGCCTTGGCGGGTTTTCCGTCACCCCCTTCGGGGGTTAGCTGTTATTATTGGCCCCGATCCCAGGGTTTCGCTCGTACCTCGCTCACCCTGGGCTAAGTTCCTCAGCCCCTCCGGGGCAAAAACGAAAACGAATACGGATTAGGCGCGGCGACTGGCCCTTGAGCCGAATCCCTGATTGTCAATGAAGCAGAACATAACACAACACACAAACAATTCTCAGTCAAATGGAAATGCACCCTCAAACCGGATGAACCTTTATTTCCTGGAGATCCGATTGCGATCCTGAGAAGACGTCCATTTCATGAGTCGAATCCCGGTTCATTATTCGTGTGGATTCGTGTCCATTCGTGGTTCAGATCTTCCTAATGCAGCAAGCAACGTGTCGATGAATCTGCCGGTAACGCGAAATGTACGCTCGAACCGGATGATCCAGTATTTTGGTTGCGGCCAACGGCTGCTCTGAAGCCTTCGTGGTGAAACGTTCGGTTGCGGGTGGAGCCCGCGCTACGATGATCGGCGTGAAACTTTCCACTTTCCATGCCGTGCGGGTCGGGTGCCGGGCCACATGCGCCTCTACGCGCGCCGTGGTCCGTGTCGAAACTCTTTGAAAATGTCCCCCTGCTAACTCTTTGAAAATGTCCCCATACTGTGGATCTCGGAAAGGAGGT
>JAEUWI010000057.1 GCA_016791475.1 Candidatus Hydrogenedentota bacterium | reverse complement strand
GACCCAGCCCGTTTCGGATAGATTTCCTTCGTGAGGCAACGAATACATTTCGAGTAGATTTATTGTGAGGCAATTCGGTCGTTTGACAAGCCCCGGCCCCGCCCGTATACTCGCCAATCGATGCGCGCGGGTCGTTTTCGGCCCCGCTGGCGCATGCGCAGGGTAGGAGTTATTCGGGAGTCGCGCCGCGTTGCTGATTGTTCGCCGAGCACAGATCGAGCCATTCAAAGCCCATCTTCGCGAGCCCTTTGTCTTGCGGGCGGTGGCCCATGTGCGCGAGTATTTTCCCGGCGAATGCGCAGCACTGTCGGATGAGGCCTTGGTCGATGTGGTGCGCGACGGGATCGTCCGTGCGGAGCACTATGGCTTCGCCTGCGAACGGGATGCGACCCGTTTTCTCAATCTGATGTTCACCTTCGGGCGCCTCTTTGATCGCGACCCGACCCTGGGCTGGGCCACGCGCCTGCTGGCCCGAGCGGGGCGCGCCAATCCCGCCAGCCTGATGAACCGGCTCTATGTGGAAGGCCTGCGCCACGAGGGCGAGGGTACAGGGCTGGATGGCCGGGGCAGCGCGGGCGTTTCCGGGGAATAGTCAATCGCGGTGGATGCCACCGCCGGACAAGGAGTCATCGTGCACGGGAAAACGCCGCCGGACATCAACTATGCCGACTTCTCGGATGGCCAGTCGGCCCTCGCCCAGGCGGAGCCCACCCACGGCACGCAGTCAACGGCCCCGGCAAAGACGTCCTGCTCGAGCCCGCCCGAGTGCGAGGTGCTGACCCTCACGCTGGAAAGCACCCACCCCGACGACACGGTAAAGGTATCGAAGAGCCTGACCGATCCCCACGGCGCGCCGGAGACGGGCGTGGGGCGTTTTCGCGTGATCCCCAAGAGCGCCGTGACCATCAAGTGGACTGTGAAGAACGGGGCGCAGGTGGACCACGCCCTGCTGGAACTCTTCGCCAAAGGCAATCCCAACGCCATCTTGAGTCACGAATTCGCCCAGGGCATCAGCGACGCCGGCGAGCTCCCCTGGGACACCAAAGTGACCCACGGCCAGGCGGATTATCCAGACGATCTGGTGAACATGGATAAGTCGCCCTACAAGCTGAAGCTCACCATCCGCCCGAAAGCGGAGGCGGTGTGCACGAAGCCCCGGGGCTACACGTATTTCGATGTGGACTTCGAGCACCGCTACAAGGCAGTGAAATACATCCCTTCGACGGGCATGGGCCGTTTCGGTATCGAATTCGATCCGAAGGAAAATGAAATAAAGGTGGCGGCAAAGACCTTCTTCGCCATGCTCGTCGCGGAGTCGAACGCTTTCAAGAAGACACTGGATCAATACAAGGCGGATTACATCGCACGCTGTACAACGATGTGGAACCAGCGATTCGCGCTGAAGGACGGCAACAACAAAGCCTGGCCGGTGTCTGTTTATTTTCAGGACGGCGGTTCAACGACATTGGAGGCGGCCCTCGACGCGCGCGTAATCGAAAAGTGCCCCGCCGATGTGATCAAGAAGTTTGAAGACTCGGGTTCCGATCACTACGTGGCCCTGCTCAGCGGCGTAGGCGGCTCGGGCCTCCCCACCGCGATTTCCCACCGCGCGGCCAACGTTTTCCTCTATGAAGTGGCTTTCGATGCGGTTCATCCCCCGAATGTTTCGGCCTCAATTGTCAACGGCCACCAGAAGTTCATCGCTGCGGATTGGCAGCAATTCTGGACGGCCCGCGTCGGAAACACGGCGACCAACCAGGCGGACCGCATGGGCGGTGTACCCAAGTGTACGGTCAAGTTTGCAAGGGGTAGCGATGACTTGAACCCGGAAACCAAAGCGCTGCTCTCCGATATTTCCACTTCCCTTACAACACGCTGCAAGGGGCTTGAGTTTCGAGTTTTTGTGAAAGGGCAGCGCGCGCCGGGCGAATTGGCAAACCTCGAGATAAGCAGAGCAACCCGGGTTTATGAGCAGCTCGCACCTGATCCACACATTTGCCGGCGCACCGTGGCGGAACTTGGTACAGCGCCACCGGAGTATGCCCAGAATGCTGCAGACGCCCCTGAAGTCGAAGGGGCTATTGTGGAGATCCGCTATGTCGGTGGGGACGTGCCCTACTCCGCCGCTACCCACGAGTGCGGTCACTTCTTTGGACTTCCCGATGAGTATCAGACCTACGGCCCCGGAAATCTTCCCCAGTTTGCGCAGGCCCAGGTCTCCATGCAGGCCCAGTGTGGCGCCCTGCGATTGGAGGCCAGCCCCACGCCCTATGAACGCAATAACCACCTCATGTCCGTGGGTACCCTGTTTTTCGAGCGCTACTATCTGACCTTCCTGGAAGCGCTGCGAAAAGTGCTCGGCGCTTGGGATGAAGACGAGCCAAACAACTGGACGATAGTGGCCAACGCCACGCCCGCCGCGCCTCCTGCGGGCGCGTTTTCTCCGGATTTCAGCCCATTGGAGCAGGCCGTGCTGGAGGCGCGGGCAAAGGCCATGGCGGGTGAGTCTGATCTCGCCACGCTGGAGACGCTCATGCGGACCAAGGCGGTGCAGGCGGGGGGCGAGCGCGTGGTCTATGCAAAGATTCTGGATCGCGACAATCTAAGCCACATCCTCGGCGCAGGATCCGCATGGAACGTGGGCGACAAGCTTTTATTCAGCCTGGGGGTGCAGAAGGGCAGAGAACTGCTTCACTGCGTAACTTTCCTCCAACCCCAGCAGGTGGAGCCCGTCATCGAAATCCCCAACGCGAGCAGCGAGACAGGAAATAATACGACCGTCTTTCTCCGATATCTCGACGTGGAGCGGCGCGAGAAAATCCTGCTTCGCGCCACCCAGCCCTACCAGGGCAACGGTACCTTCACCTGCAACACCCCCGGAATCGAGTTTTACGCCACGGAGTCCGGCGGTGCCCCACTGAACACCGTTGCCACGGGCATGCCCCTGACTTCGGCGGAATTGTGGGCGGGCAAGACCCTCTACGCGGCGGGCGAGCTCGCGGGCGCGACCCTGACCCTGACCCTCGCTGCCGCCGGTGGGCAGCGGGTCAGCACGGCCCCGGTCCAGCGCACGCTCCGCTACAAGGCCACGCCGGGGCCCTGGATGCAGTTCTATAATTTCAGTGTAGATCGCGCCGAAGCGCCTACGCCCGTTGACGGGGAAGAGCGCCGCAACGCCGTTTTTGTGCCCCTGTCCACCGCGGACAATCCGGCGCATCTGCGCTTGCGGGTGCAGGTAAAGATCTGTCTTCCCATCGCTTACACGCAGAAGATGATTCTGCGGGTTTCCGACGGCCTGGTAGCCATGTTCAAACACAAGACCGACGCACTGGGCGACGCTAAGGGGTCGAAGAAGTCGCGCAACGGCAAGAAGTGGCGGGAGTACGAACTCAGGCCGACCGACCAGAAAAACGAACACTTCCCGGACAAGCGCAGCATGGATATCTGGCTGGAGGGCATCGTTGAGACGGGTGGTCAGGCCGCCAACAACGATCATGCGGAAATCGAGCTGATCTCCACGACGTTTAATCGCGACACGCCAACGACAACCTTTGACACCTGCAAGCTGCGCGTAGGCGCCTGTCCGTCGCTCACCGTGGAGATTCCCGCTACCGCGCCGCTGACGGCGCGCAATCTGCCGGGTACCACGACACCGAATGCCGCCGCGCCCCAGCGTTTCTGTGCTCAGGAGGTTGCAACCATTCTCCACGCCGATTCGCCCTACAAATGTCGCGACTTCGACAAGAATCCACCCGTGGTAATCGTCAAGGGTTCCCTCCGCTCCGACACGCCGCTTCGGCTCAAGGCGCGATATGGCATGGGCATGCGCGCACAGTTTTATCTGGAGCAGGCGGCCGACGACCATGCCACCCTGAAGGCCGCCTGCACCCACAGATTCGACTCGCCCTTGTCCAAGTCGAGGCAGTCCATTGATGTGTCACGGCCAACGGAGTCTAACGTCCCCATCGATGTCGAGATTGATGTCCCGACGGACAATGTGGGCTCCTTCCACATCATTATGCGGGTCAGTGGTTCCACCTGCTATATCATCAATCTTGTCGTGGTTGAGGCGCTGGCCCTCGCCGGTCCCGAGGTGCCGACCGTGGCCAATCTCGCCGCTAAACGAACCGCCATAGAGACGCGCGGTTTCGTCAACGGCCTGGCACTCGTCGCACGGACGGGAGACATCCCATTCCCCGCCGCGAGCACGCCACTCAATACCCTTCGGGACCACGCCTGCGCCGTTCTCGCGGGCCGCGTTCATATCAAGGGCGGTGGACGCGATTTTCAGCGTGGAGTCGTCGGTCGTGTTTTTGCCGGCTGGATTCAGAACAAGACCGGCGGCAGTATCGTCGGGCGTTATCGCGATGGGTCCGTCGTACCCACGGGTATTCTTCGGATGACGGGCGATTTCGTGAGCAATCAGGGCGCCGGCACAAGCGTGCCAATCGATACGGGGGAAGGCATGCCCGCCGCCGATCGCTATTTCGGCGATGCCCAGCCCGCCCTGCAATCCATCGGCTTCAGCACCGCCAGTCCGCTCCTCGACACCGGCAATGATCCCATCGGCGGCGCAAAGACCTGCCTGGGCCAGCGCCACTTTGCATGGGATCCCAACGTGATTTGCGATGCCGTCGCGGTTGCCGTGGACTCGCCCGGCACGGAGTTTCTTGTCACCCATTTCACCAACAAGAACGCCCTGCTCACCCGCGCGGAGTACGCGCAAACCTTCAAGTCCTATCTGTGCGTGTGGACCGATGCCACGGGGCGCGGCCTGGGCGGGAACGAGGGCGGCCCGGGCGATTTGCTCTATGCCGCCGTGGCCGAAGTCGGCTGGGGTTTCGACGCGGCCTGGGACATCACCTGGCCGGATGACATCAAAGATCTCGCGCGTGATCCCCGCAATGCCACCGGCAACTGGCAGGCCCGGGCGAGGGTTACAGCCGACGTCGATAAGCCCCTGAACGCCACGATTAAACCGACCTACACGTGCTATCCCGCCGCCGTGCCGGCCCAGGGTCTGGTGGAGACGCGCCCGCCCGCACCGATTCGCACCTTCGCGTGGAACGCGAAAACCGTGTAGATGGCGCGCGACTTATGCGAAAGTCGCGGCCTCTTCTGAAACGGGGATGGGTTCCGCGTCCATCTGGACGGCCGCCTGTCCATTGCGGTAGTTTCTCATAACGCCGGCGGTCTCATCTTCGACCAGGATGCTGCGGATCGGTCCGAAGAACTGCCGGCCTTCCTTCGCGGTGCAGGTGGGCAGGTAGGTCCGCAGCACCCGGGGGTCGTAATATCGGAAATAGAACATGGCTCCGGTTTCGTCGTAGACCTTGAATATGGACCGCAGGTGGCTGTAAATCGCCTTCGGCCACGCACTGCTCAGCAGCAGAATGCCCCCGTTGTCGCCCAGACGCTCGGCCCAGAGCTTCATATAGTCGGGATAGCGGTTCGTGCACTGAATCCGCGCCAGATAGGGCCCCACCTTTTCCATGTGGCGCGGCGCCTTTATGAAAAGCGGGCGCAACGGTTCCCCCAGCAGGTCCCGGGAGGCCATCGCCAGGCGGTAGTCCCTCGCGGCATCCACCACGGAGTAAAGAATATCTCCCGGTTGCTTGTGCTGCTCGATGAAGCAGTGCAGATCGTAGGCGTTGGGCTTGCTCGACATCAGTGCGTCACGTTTCGTCGTTGAAGTTTGCTTGGGGCCATCCCGATGCGCTCGTCAGCTCTTGCGGCGGTCGGGATTGGGAATCTTCGACTTGTCCACCGCCTTGCGCTCGTCCGTGCAGCCCGATCCCGAGCCCTGCACCAGGGGCGCGCCGGTTTCCGAGGCGCTCGTAAAGGCGCGCGCGCACGCGGGATTCGTGCACTCGGCGGGGTGCTCCTCCTCGGCGGGTGCGGGCGCGATGGTCTGGGGCTGGCTTCGGGGCGGCGTTCCCGGCGGGGCGCTGCCCTCGCCTTCGGCCTGGGCCGGGGGCTCCGGCAGGCGCGGCATCTCGTCATACATGCGATCCAGTTCGCTCGCGGCCATCTTGAACTTGGCCCCGTCGACATCTGATTTACCCCATGGTTGACGCATGAGCTCGAACCCTTCGTTTGGACTTCAACCCGGTGAAAAGCAATGGCGCCCCCGCGAGGGGAACCCTACGGCACGACGCCATGATTCTAGTCGGAATCAAGCCGGGCTGCAAGCCCCGTCGTCGACGCGCGGATCTGGTATTTCCGCTCCGGCCATTCCGTCCGATTCATCAGCCGCCCATCGAGGGACTTGAAGTCCGCCCGCATGGGGCCTTCGGCCCTCGGGATCGTGAGCAACAGATAGCTCGGTGCTTTCTGATAGAAACGGGTGCGACCGCCGTTTGCATAAATGTTGCCCGTTTTCAGCGCCGTATTGAAGCAGGGGAGGCCGTCGTAGTTGGCCCGCTCCGCGAAAAGACCAAAGCCGGAAATCGCCGCGCTACCCTGTTTCGCCACGTTCATCCATTCGCCCTCCGCCGCCTTGCCCACGAGGTGGTGCCACTCGTTGTACACCGTGAGCACAAAGCGCTGGCGGCTTTCCGCCATTGTCTCGCGATACCACGACATCTGTGCGGACCCCGCGTCGAAAGCCTGGCAACTCTGCCACGTCGTGCCCGCGTCGGGCGTGTGGCTCAGGTCCAGCCCGATAACGCGCACATCGAAGCCTGGAATGTCGAGGTGCCAGGTCCTACCTGGATCGGGCAGGGGGAAGAAGTTCAAGAAGGCCGTCGCCTTCAGGTCATAGATGGGCTCGGGGGGCGGCTGGAGGAGCCGGTGGTAAATCTGGCGGTCATGATTCCCCAGCACCGGCATGAAAGGCGTCCGCGCAAAGAGGTCGGGATAGGCGTCTATCAGGTCGGAAAAATCGGTGGTAATGGTTCGATTGCCCGGATGGCCGATGCTCATAAGCCCGTTGATCATATCACCACAGGAAAGCAGCAGGTGAGGCCCTTCGGCCAGCAAGGCGTCCAGATTCGGGTGATCCTGCCAATTGGCCGCCGCCGCAATCCGGAGCGCGTCGCCGCTGTAGGTTTGCACCGCGTGAATCGCCGAACAACGTCGGTCGGTGGATACACGGTAGTAGAGCGTGCCATCGTCGGGAAAGGGGACCGGCACATGGTGCAGGGTCACAGGCGCATCGTCCCGGACTTCCCCGCCCAGCGCCTCCGTGGGGCCATAGGCCACGCGCGACGGACCCGGTAAATCGGTCTCCCAGTTGACCATCAGCGTCGTGGTGTCGGTGCTGGCATGGGTCAACCAGATCCGGGTGATGTATTCACCCCGGGCGGACGTCGAAAATAGAAACGCCGCGCAGCAGACCACAAGACACCGGACAACACACGCCATCGCAATCCTCCATGGGGCCGACCATCGGCCTCTGGAAGTATACCCGATAATTTTGAAATTCGGGGGGCGGGCGCTATTGAGGGATCCGCTGCCGATTTCCGGGCTGGGGCCGGCTGGGCCATTCCGAACGGTCGAGCACGGTGCCATCCGTCTTTTTAAGTTCCACGGTCATGAGCACGCCCGCCTTGGGAATGGTCAGGAGCGTATAGCTCTCCACGGCCTGGTAGAACTTCCCGTTGGCTTTGTCGCCGAAGGAATCCAGCACCTTGAGGGCCGAAGTGAAATAGGGCAGGCCCTTTACTTCGCTCCGTTCCGCGAAACTCCCGAACCCGGAAAGCACCGCGGAACCCTGGCGCAGCATGTTTTCCCACATGCCCTTTTCCTGGGCGCGAATATTCGGACCGGACTCGTTGAAATACGTGATCATGAATCGCGACGGGCGGGTTTTCACCACTTCACGGTACCATCGAAACTGCTCTGAATTGCGCTCGAACGGCTGGCAACTCTGGCGAAGCGTGCCCACGTCGCGGATATGGCTCAGGTCCAGCGCCACCAGCCGCGTGTTGAAGGTTGGGATGTCGAAAAAATACTTGCGCCCGTCTTCCGGCAAGGGGAAGTAGCTGCGGAACGCGGTAGCCTCAATATCATAAATCGCTTCCACCGCCTGCCCCTCTTTCAGATAGCGGATTTGCCGTTCGTGATTGCCCAGGGCCGGCAGAAAGGGGACCCGTGCAAAGAGCGCGGGATAGCGATCAATGATCGTGGCGAAGGGCTGGGTGTTGCCCGTAGCGCCCACGTTGTCGATGGTGACCACGTCCAGCACCATGTCGCCGCACGAAAGCAGCAGGTGGGGGTCATCCTGGATCAGCCCGTCAATGGCGGGTCGAAACTGCCAGTTCGCCGTGGCGGCGATGCGGAGCGCCTCCCCGCTGTACGACTTCACCGCGTTGATCGCCGACACTTCCCCGCCGGTGCTCACCCGATAGTGGAGCAGGCCCGTCTGCGGAAAGGGAATCTCCACATGGTGGAGCGTCGCGGGTCCGTCGCTCCCCGCCGACTCGCCCAACGCCTCCGAAGACCCATACTCCACCCGCGACGGGCCGACCTCCTTCGACTCCCAGTTCACCATGAGCTTCGAAGGATCGCTCGTCTTATGGGTCAGCCATATCCGCGAGATCGGCGCGGCGGCGGAGATGCCGCAGAGGCAAATAAAGAAGCCCAGCAGGGCCACGCGAGAAACAAACGTCAAAGTGATACCTCCTGGAAAAGGATGGAAACTAGAATCAGCGCATTCGCATTGAAGACTGGGGATTTTGGGGAGGTATGGAGCGGGGGCTTTTCAGCCCCCGACGGGTGCAATCCGCTTGCCAGAGCGCCACGGCTGTTATTGTTCGCTTTGCGCCTCCGCGCCTTTGCGTGAACGCTATAAGTCCTGTGGCACGCAAAGGCGCAACGACGCAGAGATTGAATTTCTTGTGCGCTACGCTACTTCAAGTACGTGTCGAACCACTCGGCCACATCCACGTAATTCTTCTCCAGCCCTTCCCAGCCGCTGTGCACGCCGCCGGGCTGGACGATCAGCTTCACCTTCAGGCCCGTCTCTTCGTACTTCGCCTTCAGGATTTCCGACTGCTGCAGCGGAACGGTCTTGTCGGCGTCGCCATGGAGCAGCAGGAGGGGCGGATCGTCCGGCGTCGTGAAATACAGCGGCGAGACTTCCCGGAGCTGGGCGGGCAGATCCGTGATCGTGCCGAACATGTCCGTGAAACGCTGGGGCTGGAGCTTCTGGACAAAGGTATAGCCATCGGTGATGCCATAGTTCACCATGTCCGTCGGCGGAAACCACGACACAATCGCCTGGGTCCTGCTGCTCACCCGCTCCACCGGATCCTTCGAATCCGCGTTGCCATCGTCGCCCGTCATCCCCACCATGAGCGCCAGGTGGCCGCCGGAGGATCCACTGGTGATGCCCAGGTGATCGGGATCGATCTTGTAGTCCGCCGCGTGCAGGCGGATAAAGCGCACCGCGCGCCGCACGTCTTCCACCATCTCCGGCACATGAAAGCGCGGGCCGCTCCCATGGCGCACCACGAAGGCCGTGTAGCCGTTGCTCAGCAGGCCCATGGCCCAGTGGTCCTGGCGGAACTCCGCCACTTCCTCCGGCAGATTCGACTTGCTCGATCGCCAGCTCCCGCTGGAGATCAGCACGATGCCAATGCCCTTCCGGCCCTGCTCCGGCTCCAGGATGTCCATCGTCAGGCCCATGCCCTCCTTCTGGCCGTAAACCACATCCTCCGTGGCGGTATAGGGCACGATTAGCGATTCAATGCCCGCGTGGGCCGGGGACAGTGATGTTGCGAAGGCGAGAACAAACAGCGCGGATTTCAGCGGAAACGTACTCATGATCACTCCAATAGAATTCAGGCAAAGGACAGATTTCGAGCAAGTATGAACCAGAGAAGTCGGTGACGCAAGAACACCGCTGTCCGGGGCGTGGCTGGTTCAAGGTGATGCGAGACTTGCCACGGGAATAATCGCCAGCATCGCGTGGCGTTTTTCGGAGGTGTAGACCACGTACAGATTCCCGGAAGTTTCATAGGCGCACGGGTAGGACCACTCCGGCCCCACGCCCAGCGCCGTGTCGGGGCCATCGTGAATCTGCCAAACCTTGGAAAAGCGCCGCTCGCCCGGCTTGCTGATGGCCATCGTCAATAGCTCGCGATAACCCGGCGTGGGCGTGGTGTAGAGCAGGTAGCGCTGGCCCGTGCTCAGCGTGCCCGCATAGGGCTTGGCCGAGCCAATACGGAAGTTCGCCGTGTGCGGTGCGGACCACGTGCGGCCGGTCGGGTCGCCGGTGTAGATCAGACCATTGCCGCCGTCATTGCGGACGAAGGCCACAAGACCATCCTCTTCAACGATAACGGTCGTCTCCGGATACTTCAATTCGTGCCCATCGGGCAGGTGCTTGTCCCGTTGAAGCCGCACGATGTCCCAGGGCACCGTGAGGTCATCCCCTCGGCTCAGCGCCACCGCCGGGGTTTCCGGCTTCGTTCCCGGCGCATCGGCCACGCGTCCCGCGATCAGAAAGTCCCCGCCCGGCAGCCGCTGCGCCGCGCTGTTGGGGAGAAAGCTATCCGCAATGAAGCCCTTCGAATTCCAGGGCTCACCGGGGGCCGTTGCGCCGGGATAGACGAAAACCTCGCATCGCGTTACCAAATCCGGACCGATCATATTGGAAATAAAACCATAGAGCTGCCCACCGCTCTGCCCGAACGCAATAGGAACATACATCACACCCTGGTTCGCCGTATCCGCCGCAATCACCTCCACCTCGGACCACGTCTTGCCCTGATCCGTCGATCGCCGACCCCGAATCACCGACGCGCCTTCCATCTCCCCGTTGGGACAGTTGTACCACGCGGCGAAGAGCGTGCCTTGGTATTCCGTAATGGCCACGTCATGCAGAAAATTGAATTCATCGCTCCCCGCGCGATGAACTACCTGTCGCGTCATCCCATCGGGCGTTGCGAGCGCTTCCCGCGTCGGAAAGGGCACGGATTCATCCCAGATCGGATAGACCGGCAGGGGGGCTCCCGCAGCGGGCGCTTTCTGCGCAAAGATCGCGCTCACCGGGCAGAGCAGGGCGAGCGCCACCAACATGTTTTGTGAGATTCCCATGTCATTTCTCCAGATGGGCGGAGGTCACAGTCTGCCACATTCCCGGTCGCCAGTCCCATCATTCGCGCGCCCCATCCGCCACCTCTCCCCAGCGGGACGCATTCCGAGATGGAAACTTGCTCGGGCCAATGTTAGAGTATGGGGGATTTGTGCCGGTGTGGGAACCGCGGGGGAAGGCTGCCTGGTGCCCGTTTCCGGCGTGTGGATTGCAACCATTCTGGAAAGGCTCCTCCATGTCTCACCTCGACTATCTCACCCCCCCGACATCCGTCCGCGCCGGGCTTCTCACGGCCGCTTTCATTCTGGCCAGTCTGGTTGCTCCCCAGAGTCAGGCTGCACGCCCCGCAGGCGCGGCCGCTGTGCCGACGCCCGAAAGAATCGTGCTGGCAAAGGACGATCCCGAGAAGAAGGCCGCTCACGCCGGTAATCGCGCCGGACTGAAGGATGCGGCGGACAAGAAGCCCAACGACTATCGCCAGCACAAAGGCGAATATGAGTCGCAGTATGAAGATGCGTTCAAGCGCGGTTATGAGCGGGGCTACGTCGGCGGCGAGGTTCTGATTGGTCTCGGCGAAGCCCTGAACGCGCAGAGCGGCGAGAAAGCCGCCCAGTCCATGCTCACCAGCGATGAGGCCCTTACCATGCTCGACGTCAAGCCGGGCGCCACCAAAGTAATCAACAAAGCCGTCATTACGGGTTACAAGACCGATGTCTACGGTGTGTCCGTGCCAAAAGGCGCCACACTCCGCGTGGAAATGACTACGAAGAGCAAGTCGGCCTACTTCAATGTCGTCGATGTCTCCGACAAGAGCGGCGCCGCCGTGCATCGCGGTGAGGTGGAGGGCCCCGAGGCGAGCGTCGCGGCTTCCGTGGATGGCACCTACCTGATCCGGCCATTTCTGGAATCCCCCGCCGCCAAGCGGGGCGAAAAGGCCGAGTACGGACTGAAGATTCAGATCGACAGCGGTACCGCCGCCACCACGCCGTCGGGCGGAGCCCATACCGGCGCCAAGGCGGCCCAGGCGCTCTTGACACCGGACGAGGCCCTGACCATGCTCGAAATCGCTTCGGGTGCCACCAAAGTCATCAGCAAGGGCTACATCAACGGCTACAACAGCGACTGCTACGGCGTGGATGTTCCGAAGGGCTCGACTCTCCACGTGGAAATGACCACGACCAGCACCTCGGCCTATTTCAACGTGATCGATGTGTCGGACACCAGCGGCGCCGCCCTGCACCGCGGCGAGGTCGACGGGTCTATCTCGTCCATCGACGTCAACACCGATGGCACCTACCTGATTCGGCCTTTCCTGGTGAAACCCGCCGCGAAAAACGGGGAAAAGGCGGAGTACTCCCTGAAGGTTAAGATCATCGCGCGATAAGCCGTCTCCATTCGCTATCGCGCCAGCCTGTCGACAACGCCGTGCCATGAAGTTACGCTTCGTGGCACGGCGCAATCGCATGAGGCGGATTCGCTCGCCTGCAATGAGCGTCCCGCGATCAGCCCAGTTCTGCAATGAAAGCGCTATAGACACTGGACAACGCACGGAGTCGCGGCCTATGATCGGGGCCGAATCCAGCCGAATGTTACGCGCCCGGATTCCCCACCGATTGCCAGAAGGGAATACCATGACTTCCAGGAAAATTTTCTCCACCCTCTTCGTATTGTGCCTGGTCTCAGGTCTGATGACCGCCGCAGACGCCATGGCGCTCTCCACCACCGACCTCCGCTGCGAATACCGCACCAACCCCCTCGGCATCGATTCTGACGTCCCGCGCCTCGGCTGGAAGCTCGAAAGCAAAGAGCGCGGCGTGCGCCAGACCGCCTGGCACGTGCTGGTTGCTTCGTCGCCCGAACTGCTCAAGGAGGGCAAGGCCGATCTGTGGGACAGCGGAAAAATCGAAAGCGATGATTCGACTCACGTGGTTTACGCTGGGGCCCCCCTCACTTCGCGTCAGTTCTGCTACTGGAAAGTCCGCGTCTGGGGGCAGGATAGCAAGCCCGGCAAATGGAGCGAGACTGCCCACTGGTCCATGGGGCTCCTTACGCCGGAGGACTGGACCGGTCAGTGGATCGGCGCGGATTGGATCGAAGACAACGCAGGCCCCCTGCCCTGGCTGCGCAAGAACATTACCCTCGACGCCGCCCCCGAGAAAGCGGTCGCCTACGTCTGTGCCCTGGGCTACTACGAGCTCTACGTCAACGGCAAGAAAGTCGATGACTACGTGCTGACACCCGCGGTGAGCGACTATGGCAAGCGCGGCCTTTACCTGACCCACGACATCAGCGGTTACCTGAAAAAGGGCGACAACACCATCGCCCTCTGGCTCGGTCGGGGCTGGTCCGGTCGCCTGCTTGCCGCCGCTTCCACGAAGGGTCCCCTCGTGCGCGCCCAGTTCGAAATCGGCGGAGCCGCGCCACAGGTCATCGTCACGGACACCACTTGGAAGGCCGCCAAAAGCCCCATTACGCCGTTGGGCAAGCTGGAGAGCGGACAATACGGCGGCGAGCGCTATGACAGCCGCCTGGAGAATCCAGACTGGGCCGCCGTGAAATTCGACGACAGCGCCTGGGGCAACGCCGTGCAATACGACCCGCCCACGCCCATCATCGCCGCCCAGATCTCCGAGCCCAACCGCGTGCTGGGCGATATCCCCGCCCGGTCCGTGAAGAAGCAGGAGGACGGCACCTGGCTCGTCGACATGGGCAAGAACTTCAGCGGCTGGCTCGAATACCGCTTCCCCAAAGGGGGACCCGAAGGCATGGAAATCCGACTGGACTACGGCGACAAGTTCCTCGACAATGGCAAGCTCCAGAGCTACAACCAGTACGATGAATTCGTATTCAGCGGCCCGAAAGCACAGACCTTCAAGACCCGTTTCAACTACCACGCCTTCCGCTATGTCATCGTGAAGGGCCTGGAAGCTGCACCCTCCATTGAGGATATCACCGGCCACTGGATCTCCACCGACTACGCGGCCACGTCCGAGTTCTCCAGCTCCAACGATCTGCTGAACTGGATCTACGATACCGCCAACTGGACTTATCGCTGCCTCACCCTCGGCAGCTATGTGGTCGACTGCCCCCACCGCGAGCGCCTGGGCTACGGTGGCGATTCCGGCACCTCCATGGAAATGGGTATGACGAATTTCATGACCGCCCCCCTCTACAGCAAATGGCTCCGCGACTGGCGCGACACCCAGGCTCCCGACGGCGACCTGCCCCACACCGCGCCCAATGCCCAGATCGCAGGCGGCGGACCCGCCTGGAGCGGCATCTGCGTTACCATGCCCTGGATGGTCTACCAGCAGTACGGCGACACCCGCGTGCTCGAAGAGTCCTACCCCACCATGCAGCGCTGGCTCGCCTTCCTCGAAACCAAGCAGAAAGACGGCATCCTAGCCCCCTACTTCGGCGTCGGCTATACCAGCCAGGAGTGGTCCTTCCTCGGCGACTGGGTATCCCCCAACCGAGGCCAGGGCGCGGACAGCCGCGTGGATGAAAACTCCACCCTCTTCTTCAACAACGCCTACTACGTCCATAACCTCCAACTTGCCGCCCAGACGGCCGCGCTCCTCGGTAAGCCGGACGATGCCGCCAACTACACGAAACAAGCCCAGGAGCTCGCCGCCCGACTCCACGAGCGCTTCCTCAATCCCGATGGCGCAACCTACGTCAACGGCGAACAGCCCTACCTCGCCATGCCTCTACTCTTCAACATCACCCCCGAAGACAAGCGCGACGCCGTCATGAACGCCCTCCGCGAATCCATCCTCGTAAAGCAAAAGGGTCACCTTAACACCGGCATGCACGGAACCTACTTCATGTTCCGCTATCTAACCGACACCGACAACAGCGACCTCCTCTACAGCGTCGCCTCCCAACCCGACTACCCCGGCTGGGGCCACATGCGCGCGAATGACGCAACCACCATCTGGGAAGAATGGAACGGCGACAACTCCCACATCCACGACACCCTCATCTCCGTGGGCATGTGGTTCATCCAGGGCCTCGCAGGCATCCAGCTCGACCCCGCCCATCCCGGCTTTCAGCACTTCATCATCCGCCCCGCCCTCGTCGGCGACCTTACCCATGTGAACGGCGCACGCGAAACCCTCTACGGCCGCGTCGAATCCAACTGGAAGCGCGAAGGCGGCAAAGCCACCTACACCATCACCATCCCGCCCAACACCACCGCCAACGTCATGCTCACTGCCGACGACCCCGCAACGGTGATGCTCGAAGGAAAGCCTCTGGCGGAGAATCCCCTGGCCAGCGAGGTGCGCAAAGAAGGCAAACGCGTAGCCGCCACCCTCGGCTCCGGCACCTACGAGATCACCGCGCCCGCACCGCCAATGAAATGAAAACCCGTGGTGATTCCCAAAGTGCGCATTTCCAATGGTTGCCGTGGCGCGGTACAATAGGGTCGCGAGAAAGTACCCTTGTCCCGTTGCAGGAGATATGAAAATGAGCCAGCCCAGAATCGCCATACCGCAAGAGCAGATCGAAGCCTTCTGCAGGAAATGGCGCGTGCGCGAGTTCTCCCTCTTCGGCTCCGTCCTCCGCGATGATTTTCGCCCCGACAGCGACGTGGACGTGCTGGTCAGCTTTCAGGAGCATCCCGAGATAGGCCTGTGGGATATCTCCGAAATGGCTGAAGAGCTTGAAGGACTTTACGCCCGGAAGGTGGACTTGGTCATCAAAGAGGGTCTGAACAATCCCTTCCGCCGTAAGGAGATTCTGGATCGGAGGGAAATTCTTTATGCAGCCTGACGACCGCGACATCGGCTACCTGAACGACATGTTGAGGTTTGCGCGTGTCGTCATGGAAAAAACTGGGCGATGAAAAGACCGAGCGCATGCGCCAGCTTGCACTCGAACGAGCACTCGAGATCATCGGCGAAGCCGCCCGCCGAGTTTCCGAACCCTTCCGTGACGCTCATCCGGAAATTCCGTGGAAATACATCATCGGAAATCGGAATGTCATCGCACACAACTACGACGAAATCGTACTGGAAGTGCTTTGGACTACGGCTACACGGGATGTACCGAAGCTCGTCGCGGCCCTACTTGCCCTGTTACCCAAAGCGCCAGAGTGAGGCGCTTGCCGCATATCTGAAATAATAGGGCGCAAAGAGACCATCGCCTCTTTGCGCCCTTCATCTTTTCTCGCGGCTATTCTTCCCCGTCACCCCAACGGCAACGCCACGTCCTCGAAATTGTCCATCATCCGCTCGCCGCGCATGCGCTCCAGGGCCATCTGCGCGTCGCCGATGTCCACGCTGAGCTGGTCCTTCGAGCAATACCGCCGCCAGGTGATGGTGCGGTTCTCTTTTTCCTTGTTGCCGATGATCCAGATATTCGGCACCTTGTGGGTGATGGCGTTGCGGATCTTCTTGTTGAAGCTCTCGTTGCTGTCGTCGATCTCGGCGCGGAAGAGGTTCTCGCGGAGGTCGGCGGCGATTTCCTGGGCGTAGTCGGCCACGTCGTCGTTGACGGGGATGAGCTTGACCTGGAGGGGGGCCATCCAGGTGGGGAAGGCCCCGCCGTAAAGCTCGATAAGGAAGCTGATCATGCGCTCGTGGGTGCTCAGCGGCGCGCGGTGGATGATGAAGGGGGTCTGTTGTTCGCCATTGGCGTCGACGTATTTCAGGTCAAAGCGATCCGCCACCACGAAGTCGAGCTGGCAGGTGGACACGGTCTCTTCGCGGCCCAGGAGGTTCTTCACCTGGATGTCGATCTTGGGACCGTAGAAGGCGGCTTCACCCTTTTCTTCTTCATACTCCACACCGAGTTTGTTGAGCACATCGCGGACGACCGCCTCGCTCTTGAGCCACTCTTCGGTCTTGCCCGCAAATTTGTCCGAAGCGGGATCGTGCAGGCTCAGGCGTACGCGGAAGTTGCCCATGCGCAGGTGGCCATAGTAATAGGTGTACATGTCCATCACCGAGCGGAATTCCTGTTCCACCTGCTCCGGGGTGCAGTAGATGTGGGCGTCGTTCATGCACATGGCGCGGACGCGCAGCAGGCCCGCGAGGGAGCCGTGCTTCTCATAGCGGTAGGTGTTGCCGTATTCCGCCAGGCGCAGGGGCAGGTCGCGGTAGGAGTGGGGGCGCGCGCCGTAAATCTTGTGGTGGTGCGGGCAGTTCATGGGGCGCAGGTAATACTCGTCGTGTTCGTCCACCACCATCGCGGGATACATGGAGTCGGCGTAGTAGGGGAGGTGGCCCGAACGGTGGTAGAGTTCGCCCCGGGTAATCGCCGGGGTGCTCACGCGCTGGTAGCCCGCGCGGAATTCGATCTCCCGCGCCCACTGCTCCAATTCGTCCCGCACCACGGCGCCATTCGGCATCCACATGGGCAGGCCCACGCCCACTTCCTCGTCCATAAAGAAGAGGTCCAACTCCTGGCCCAGCTTGCGGTGGTCCCGCTCCATGGCCAGCTTGCGCCGCGCGATGTAATCGTCCAGTTCGTCCTTCGATTCAAAAGCCAGCCCGTAGATGCGGGTGAGCATCGGATTCTTCTCGCTGCCGCGCCAGTAGCTGCCCGAGATTCGGTCCAGCTTGAAGCAGGCCTTGGGCACCTCGCCCGTGTGGGCCAGGTGGGGGCCCTCGCAGAGATCGGTGAAGGGCCCATTCACATAGAAGCCGAGGCCCTCATCGCCCGCGCGGCCGCTCTCCACCAGCTCCTGGGCATATTCAATCTTGTAGGTTTGGTCGGTGGGGCTCAGGACCGCCTTCGCCTCGTCCAGGGTCTTGAAGGACTGCTCGAAGGGCTGCTTTTCCTTGATGATCTTGCGCATCGCGTTTTCGATCTGTTCCAGATCCCGCTCGCCGATGGGCTCCGCACCGAAGTCGAAGTCATAATAAAAGCCAAATTCCACCGGCGGACCAAAGGCCATTTTTGCCTTCGGACGAATCGTGAGCACCGCCTGCGCCATGATATGGGCCAGCGAATGGCGTAATTTGTAAATAAAAGTCTGCTTCGGGTCGTCGTGGGGCTGGCTGCACATGATCTGGAGTCCTGTAAAAGTCGAAAATGCACGCACCGCGCGAAGGCACGGCTGGGCGCTAAAAGGCGTTATGGAAAGGCCTTAGAATAGCAATATTCGCGCTACTAAGTCCATCGGCATGCGCATCTTCGACCAGGCAGAGCTTGGGAACGAGCGGCTTCAGGCCCGCAAAACGTTCACATCGTATTGCTCGAAGACGCGATCACGGGTGACCAGCGTAAGGCCTTCTGTTAACGCCTGAGCAATCAACATTCGGTCGAAGGGATCGCGGTGCCAGGGTGGAAGGGTGCCCGCCCTTTCCGCGTGCACGAGAGAAATGGGGAGTTCCCGAAAGCGATTAGCCCTGAGTGCTTCCAGCAGGTTATCCGGCGCCTTGAGCTTGCCCGCTGAAGATTTGATCGCGATTTCCCAAGGCGTGACCGGGCTGACACAAACGTCATTCGCAGCGTCGCCTATCGCGCGCCGCGCTTCGCTGGACAGCGCCGGATCGTCCGCAAGCCACCACAGTACGGCGTGGGTGTCCAGCAGCAGGTTCACGTTTCTTCACCATAGAACGAATTGATGATGTCCTCGGGCGTCTCATCGAAATCGTCCGCCATCCAAACCTGACCGCGCCAGCAGCCGGGCGTCCGCGGCCCCGTGGGCTCGACATAGGCGACCAGCCGGGCAATGGGCTTGCCCGCATTGGCGATGATAATTTCCTCGCCGTCCGACACTTCTTGGAGGAGGCGGGACAAATGAGTTTTGGCTTCGTGAATATTGACGGATTTCATGGGATGGACCTTTATGGACTAAACTAAGTTTAGTCTATTCTGCCCGGGGCGTCAAGAAGTCGGGAAGCGGTTTATCCGGTGGAACGATTAAATAGGTTCGGGAGGCCATCAGTTGCGGACCTAGTCAATCTGCATTTTCACTCGTCGTCGGCTCTGCGGAAGCTAAGAGGGGGGGCTTCGCCGACGATTGTCGAATGAGTACCACACCGGCCATGCCTACGAGTGTCGCCACGATGAGCGCTATCCATGGATTCATGGTCAGATAGGGTACGTCCCCGCGAAGCGCCGCCTCGAAACTTCCCGCCTGGCGGAGATAAAGACTGGCTCCGAAACCGACGTCTAGGATTGCTGCGATAGCTAGCATCCATCCCACATCGCGGCGGGGATTGAGAACTAGGCCGAATGCGTTTCCTATACCATAGGTGAGCAGCGGGACACAGGCGAAGAGAAGATACTTATAGGACTCTGGACCCTCCAGCCGTGTATAGGCGGATGGAAGTGCAATCGTGGTCATCAAAAAAACTACAGTCACGATATAGCAAATTGCAGAACCCAGTTGGTAGGTCAGGGGTGTTGCCTTATCTTGTTCGGAGAAAAAACTCTTGCATCCAGGCCCGTACAACGCAGCGACGGCAAGTAGATCGCCGAGAATATCGAGATGAAGCGAATGCCAGGAACCCGACCAGTCGAGTATTACATTCCGGAGGAGATCGAGTGCGAACACGACACACAAGCCGAGGCGGGCCCAGTTCTTCCCGCGAAGGGTATGGAATGAGAATACTCCCAGTAGCGCAAAAATCAGGGTTTCCAGTTGCCAATTAAACTTCACAAATTCACCAGTTTCCTCGAATGAAGTCGGGATGCCCGAGGCGACACGGGGAATTACGTACACGGCCGAAACGAACAGGAAGAACCATCCTGCGATGGTGACAGATATAGGCCGCCTATCCACGTAACATTGCCCTCCGTTTTCCTTAGTCTGCATCAACAACATTTCTCACTTCCGCGCCCTCTTCAACGCCTCCACCAATCCCGGTCCACAGGCCACGATCCCCTTCGTGCGGTAGTCGTAGTGGTCGAAGCTATCGTAGTCCATGGCGACGCCCCCGGCTTTCTGGAGGATATAGCCGCCCGAGGATTGCCCCGCCGGGCTCGCGCCGAAATCGAAGTAGGCGTCGAGGCGTCCCCGGGCCACGTTGCACAGGGTGACGGCGGGCGTGATCCAGCCCACACCTTTGGCGCATTGATCGAAGACCGGTTTCCACTCGTCGTAGTAGCGCTGGATGGCCATCATGTTGGCGCTGAAGCCAAATGCCACAAGGGAGTCGCGGATATCGGTGGTGGGGGAGGGGCTGATGCGCTGGCCGTTGAGGAAAGCGCCCTTCTTGCCCTTGTCCGCGTGGTAGAGTTCACCGCTTACCGGATTGTAGACGTAGGCCTCGGTGATCTTGTCGCCTTGCTCCCGGGCCATGGAAATGGCGAAATAGGGCTTGCCCATGAGGTAATTGGAGGTGCCGTCGATGGGATCGATGATCCAGTTTCCGCCTGAATGTCCCTGAGCCCGGCCCAGGTCTTCCCCCCGTATACCATCCCCCGGAAAGAGCTTGCGCAGTCGCTCCACGATCATCCGCCCGATCTCCCGGTCCGTTTCCGTGACCAGTTCGCGGCGGGCCTTGACGTCGCACAGGGGCGGATCGAAGTAGCGGGCCTTCAGCAGGCTCCCCGCTTCAAGCAGCAACTCTCGGACTTCTTCGGTCATGGACTGGCTCCTGCCCCACAGGTTGGTACCATCGCACCCCGGAAGGGTAGCAGCAATGGGGCGGCGGGATCCACGGTGGGGAGGCTGAAGGGTGAAGAATGGGTCGCATGAGTCAGTATGAAAACTGAGGTTCCACACGACCCATAAGACCCATAAGACCCATAAGACCCATTTCTTCGGCTGACAGCCAGGGCCTCAATTGACGCCAGCCAAATGGCGCGCTATACTATGACATATGGCAGAAGAGCTGAAAGATCCCGTGGGTCTCGTACTGATCCCCTGGGAGGGCGCGAAGAGCGCTCGCGCCCGGAGTGCCGCGTTCCGCCGACGCGGCGCGTGGGTGTTTCATGTTCCGCAGGGGGCCGCCGTCTGGTATGGGGGCGTACTTGGAAATCTGGAGGGGCGCCCAATGGAGGGGGCCGAAGCCACGCTCGACGGAATACGAGACGTCATGCGTGCCGGCCTGAGTCGAGAGGCGTTTGATCGCTTGCGTCAGGCGCTCTCGGTCTCCAACGATGCCTTGGCCCGGGCGGTCGGCGTGCCCCTTCGTACCCTGGCGCGGCGACGTCGCTTCAAGCCCGACGAGTCCGAGGGGCTCCTGCGAGTTGCCTCGGCCTTCCAGCGCAGCCTGGATATCTTCGAAGATTTGGAAAAAGCCCGCCACTGGTTTTCCACGCCGAAACGCGCGCTCGTTGGAAAGACGCCCCTTGAATACTGTGACACGGGCCCCGGTGCTGAGGAAGTCGAGCATTTGCTGGGCCGGATGGAGCATGGCGTCTTCAGTTGACCATCACGGCCTTTCGCATTACCCGCGCGAAGTATGCCTCAAGCGCCTTTGACGGCGAAGGAGCGCGTCAGTTTGGCGGGCGGTGGAATTCGCCGGGTACCCCCATGGTCTATGTCTCCAGTTCCCGTTCCCTCGCAACGCTGGAGTTGCTCGTCCATCTGGACGATCTCGCGACTATCCGCAGTTCCCATGTCCTTATACCCGTGACCTTCGACGAATCCATCGTGGCGGAGGCGAACACGAGCGTGCTGCGGGCCGGCTGGGATGGCCCTCAGATCGCGCTGTCCACGCAACAACTCGGTGATCAGTGGGTGCGTTCGTACGCGTCGGCGGTGCTGAAAGTCCCCAGCGTGGTGACGCCCGGCGAGTACAATTACCTCATCAATCCGCGGCACCCGGACTTCAGCCGGGTTGAAATCGGGGCCGCGACCCGATTCGAGCCCGACCCCAGGCTTACGCGATAGCAGCCTATTCCAGCGGGATGCTGATCTTCGTTATGGCGCCGTTGCGCTGGACCGCCAAGTCCAGTTGCTTCACGCCCTGCAACTGAGTCACCAGGCCAAGCACCTGCGCCTCGTCCGTCAGGGCGATGCCGTTCACCGAGCGCACGATATCCCCATCTTGCAGCCCGACGCGTTTCGCTCCGGGTACCGAGGCAATGTCATCCGCCGTCAGCCCCACCGGCTTGCCGGTCTTGTCGTACACGATCCTGGGCTGGTGCTTGATCATGAGGGCCATGTGCTCCGCCGGGTCTTCGGGGAAGTAATCTTCCGCCTGGCCGTCGCCTTTGGCCTGGATCGTGGGCGTTTGTTGCGGGGGCGCGGGAGTAGCTGGCTTCGCGGGGGCCGGGTCAGCCTTCCGATAGGCCACAGGCGCCAGGCCATTGCTGGCGCGGTAATCCCAGGGGGCCAACGGCGCCGGAGTGCTCCAGAGCCCGCGTTTCGCGCTAATCGCCTCGGTGGCGGCTCGCTGGAAGCCCCGCGCTTCCGGCGTGTTCGGCGCGTCCCACCAGGCCAGACCCTGCCGCACCAAGTCTTCATTCAGGCTCCTGCCATCGGGCAGCGTCACCCGGGCCACCGGTGTGCCCGCCGTGTCCTGACCGACCAGTTCCACCGTAACCGTCGATTCCATGGCCGCTTCCAGCACGCGGGACGTCGCTCCATCCGCCAGTGGCTGACCCGCCACGGGACAGGCCACGCCGTAAAGTCGGATGGTCATGGGCTTGCCCTCGCGCGACACCGTGACAAGATCGCCCTGGGTGCCCTCCGCGCGGATAATCCCGCGAAATGATTCGGCCGGGCTGATGAAGGAAAAGAGCAGACAGGCCGCGAGGGCAAGAGAGGCGGGGCGGCACCGGCACGTGAACAGCAGTTGAGACATGGTCAAGGTAAACTTCCTGGGTCGTTGAACTTGTTTTTGCAATCACCCCATAGTATATCCCAGCGGGGTGAATTGTTACCGAAAAGTTCGCAATCTGCTTAAGAAAAGAGGGAGAGGTTCCGGCGCGGCCATGAGCTCGCGGTACTCTGCGGGGCTCTTAAATCATTGAAATATAATAGCTTAGGGCGTATGATGCTCCTGGAAATTCATCTGAATGTAAAAATTGCCAAACGGTTGACATTTAAACATCAGATCGTGTATGCTGCACCCTAGGTTTAGTGGTGTTATGCCAAAAGTTGTGGTAGAAACCCTAACCTGTGGTGTAGGCTTCAGTATCAACCCAACCCGTGCAGTGGTTGCACAGTGGGTCGGTAAGGTGGTCGCGCTCTGGAGGCGCGTTCACCAGTGACTACGGAACAACAAGCATTCAGTTAAGGAGAAACGCGTCATGGAAAATCCCCACGGAAACGACGGCTTTTTTGAAATCCTCTTCAACGACGTGATCCTCGAGATCATTCACCGCGTCGCTGCCCTGATCTCTGGTCTGATCTACGGCATCATCGACCCCATCCTTCCTCCCGCTGCCTGATACGGTACCGAGAGGTCGTTGAGCTGTATTTGCGTACAGTGAATGTCGCCTGCTTCCGCTTCAATGAAGGCAGGCGGCATTTTTATATACAGGACGACGGATCCGAACGCCTATTCAATGCCGGTTCAGCGGGGGTAATCCCGTTGTGACGGCCATTCGGAAACCAGCCGCTGTCATTCCAACCATGTGTGTAACGTTTTCCAACTGTGCTTGTAAGGTCAGGTGAACGCGCTCTGGAGGCGCGAACACCCAGGTACGGAACAAACTAAAAGTGTAATTCAAGGAGAAACGCGTCATGTTATTCGAAGACATCTTCAATGGTATCGCTGAAGGCATCACCAACAGCATTGCTTCCTTCATCACCAACCTCATCCTCGGCCTGCTGAACCCCATCCTCGTGGGTATCGGTCTTGACCCGGTTGAGCTTTAATTCGCACACCGAGTTTTACCGCCTGCTCCGCACGAACGCGGGCAGGCGGTATTTTTTTATCCAGACATGAAAGAAAAGCGCAAGGGGACCATGCGCTTAACTGTCTTATAATTAGGGGTTTAGAGGGGCTGTGGGGCGCGGGGGAAGGAGCCCAGCACCTTCAGGGTGTGGACCTGGTCTTCGAGCCGGGCAAGCACCTGTCGGACCGGCTCGTCTTCCACATGACCCAGGAGATCGATGAAGAATACATACTCCCACGCCTTTTTCTGGCTTGGACGCGATTCAATCCGCGTAAGGGAAATGTTGGCTTCGGAAAATGGGACGAGCAGGTTGAAGAGCGCCCCTGGTTTGTCCTTGATCGAAACCAGCAGCGACGTCTTGTCGTCCCCCGTCGGCTTGACCAGTTGGCGACCCAGCACGAGAAAGCGCGTGTAATTGTGGGGCGCATCCTCGATCTGCTCCGCCAGCAGATTCAGGTTGTAGGTCGTGGCCGCCATCTTACTGGCAATCGCGGCCGTTCCCGCTTCCTTCGCCGCCCGTCGCGCGGCCTCCGCCGTGCTCGACGTCTCGATCAGCTCCACACCCGGCAAGTTGGCCCGAATCCAGTTGCGACACTGGAGCAGCGCGTTGTCCTTGGAGCACACCCGCTTGATTTCACTCAGCGGGCAGGCCGCGAGCAGGTTCTGGGTGATGTGGAGGAGCATCTCATTGATAATCTTGAGATCGGAGGAGATAAAGCGGTCCTGGGTGTCGCTCACCGATCCGCCCATGGAGCTCTCCACGGGCACAATGCCATAGTCAATCCGCCCGCGCTCCACTTCCGTGAAAATATCGGTGAAAGAAGGCAGGGGGTGATACTCCGCCGAGCCGCCAAAGACTTGCATGGCCGCCATGTGGCTGAACGTGTCCCGCGGGCCGAGGAAGGCCACGCTGATGGGGCGCTCCAGCGCGATCATGGCGCTGATCACTTCCCGGTAGATGGCCTGCACCGCGCCGTTGGGCAGGGGCCCCTCGTTCAGGCGGGCCAGCTTTTCCAGCACGGCCTTCTCCCGCTCGGGCACGTAGATCGGCGCATTGGCCTCTTTCTTGATCTCGCCTATCTTCTGGGCAAAGCCGGCCCGCTCATTCAACAGTCGGACGATTTCCCCATCCAGGCGGTCAATTTCATTGCGGCATTCTTCCAGCATCAGCGATCTTTTCCTTCCAGAATTTCCAGCGGAGCCTGGCTCACCATCAGCATGGCGGTCCGGCCCGTGTTAAAGCGAATTCGAACTTTCAATTTGTCGCCCGCGCCCGACGTAAACATCACAATGCCCGGCCCGAACTTGGCATGGCGCACCCGCGTTCCGATGCGCATTCCGCCCGATTCGGCGCCGCCCCGGGAGGGCTCCAGCGAAAAGGAGTTCGAAGCCGCCGACGCGGAAGTCTGCGCGGGGCGCGAACTCGACCGCGCTGTCGGCGGCGTGAAGGAGGACAGGCGTTGCCGGGGCGTGGGCAGGTCATCATTGAGCCGTTCCAGGCGATCCGAGCCCGCCTCTTCGAGGAAGCGGGAGAGCCTGCGGTTATTGTGGGTCTGCCCATAAAGCATGCGCGAGGCGGCTGCCGTCAACACGAGGCCCTTGCGCGCGCGGGTCATCGCCACATAGCAGAGCCGTCGTTCCTCCTCCAGGTCGGCGCCACTGTCAAAATCGACGCCGAAGGGGAGGAGGCCCTCCTCCAAGCCAATCAGGTAGACATAGTCAAACTCCAGGCCCTTCGAGGCATGGATCGACATGAGGGTCACCGCGGGCGTCGATTCGTCCCAGCCATCCACATCGGCCAGCAGCGAGAGATCCTGCAGGAAAGGCAGGAGCCCCTTTTCTCCTTTGCTGTCCCGGGCCTTGCAGGAAACCACAAACTCGTCCAGCGATTCCAGGCGGGTGCGGAAATCCTTCTCATCGCTCTGCTGGATGAAGCTGCGGTAGCCCGTGGCCTCCAGCAGCTTCTCCACCAGATCGGCGAGATCCATTTCTTTGGCGTCCATGGCCAGATCATCGATAAGCTGCACCAGATCCGCCGCCGATTTCCGGGCCCGTCCCGGCAATGTCTCGTCCAGATCAATCTCTCGCAAGACTTGAAGCAGGGGGCACTTCCGCAGGGCCGCATACTCGTCCAGGCGTTCCTGGGTGGTCGCACCGATCCCGCGCGCGGGCACATTCATAATGCGGCGGAGGGCCTCGTCATCGTTCGGGTTTGCCAGAACGCGGAGGTAGGCCAGGATATCTTTGATTTCGCGACGGCTGTAGAACTTGATGCCGCCCACGACGGTATAGTTCACGCCCTTGTTGCGTAGCGCCTCTTCTACCAGCCGGGCCTGGTTGTTGGTGCGGTAGAGCACCGCCACCTGGCTGGGGGCGTGGCCCTTTTCGAGCATGTCCCGCATGACGAAGCGGGCTTCTTCTTCGCCCGATTCCGCCAGGTAAAAGCCCACCCGGTCGCCCTTGCAATTTTCCGTGCGAAGGGTCTTCCCAAGTCGATTGATATTGTTCTTCACCACGTTGTTGGCCACATCGAGGATGGCCTGCGTGCTGCGGTAGTTCTGCTCCAGGCGCACCACCGACGCGTCGGGAAAATCCTGGGCGAAGTCGAGGATGTTGTTGATGTCCGCGCCGCGCCAGGAGTAAATGCTCTGGTCTTCGTCGCCCACGGCGAAAATATTGCCGTAGCCCCCACTCAGGTTCCGAGCAATCAAGTACTGGGCGCGATTGGTGTCCTGGTATTCGTCCACCAGAATGTGGCGATAGCGTTGCTGATAGCGTTCACGAACTTCGGGGTGATCCCGCAGCAGCTCCACCAGCAGTACCAGCAAATCGTCAAAATCCACAGCGGAGGCCGCCTTCAGCGCGTCGTGGTACTTCACCCACAGAATACGCAGAGCCTCTTCCGTGGCGTCTTTCGCCTCCGTCGCGGAATCGGGGGACTCGACTTCCTGCTTGAGATTGCTGATCCACTGGAGGGCATCCCGGGGCGAGACCTTGGCCAGGGCGTCGGGCAGGTCATTGACCATCCGCTTCATGACGCTCAACTGGTCGGCGGAGTCAAACACGGTGAAATTCTTGCTCCGGCCCAGGTGCTGCATTTCCCGGCGCAGGACATAGAGGGCAAAGCTGTGAAAGGTGCCCATCCACGCCGCCACGCGGTCCGTGTTCAGCCGCTGGGCGAATCGGGCCTGCATTTCCTTTGCCGCCTTGTTCGTGAAGGTCAGTGCCAGCAGGAAGCGCGGGTCGATGCCCTTTTCCTCCACCAGCCAGGCCATGCGCTCGATGATGACCCGGGTTTTTCCGCTTCCCGCGCCCGCCAGCACCAGCGTGGCGCCATCCGCCGCCGTAACGGCGGCCTTCTGTTCTTTATTCAGCGAGATCATGGGCGGTACTACCTGGGTGCGGGGGGAATTGGTGGCTTCGGGTGGCCCTGATCCTACGCGGGATTGGGCCTCAATTCAAGTTGCTGTTTGCGGGCGGGCTTGGTACTATGGCGCGGAATCAGACCATGCAACACGCACAGGGAGAATGGGATGCTGAAGCGCATTGCCGTCGTCGCCGACGGGGATCTCGATCCGAAACTGTCCAAGGCCGCCGCCAAGGCGGGAATCCAGTTGAAGCCCATGGCGGCAAACGCCCCGATCCCCGCCGGATCGGGCGCCCTGCTTGCCCCATTGACGCTCGCATCCCTTACCGCCGCCGGTGTTCAGGCCGCCGCCCATGATGTCCTCATGGTGTTGCTCGCCGAGGCCGTAGACAGCCGCGAAGGACTCGTTAAAGGTTCTTCCGAGCGCATCCGGGATCACGCCACCCGCTTCGCGAAGGCCCTGAAACTGAGCGAAGACGAGCAGCACGCCCTGGAGCGGGGAGCGCTCCTCCACGATATCGGCAAGATCCTGCTCACCAACGAAGTCCTGATGAAAAAGGCCGTGCTGAGTTACGACGACTGGATACTGCTCCAGGCCCACACCACCATGGGCGCGGATCTCCTCAAAGAGCACAAGATCCACGACGATATCCTCGATATCGTCCGATACCACCACGAGTGCTGGAACGGCGAGGGTTATCCCGAGCGCCTGGAGAAAAAGGCCATCCCCCTCCTCGCCCGGATCATGAAAATCCTCGACGTCTACTGCTCCATGACCAGCCCCCGCCACTACCGCAGCACCCACGCCAGCCACGAGGCCGCCGTGGACCATCTCAAGACCGAGCGCGGCGAGCGCTTCGACCCCGAGTTGGTCGACGTGTTCATCAAGGCCGAAGTGGGACAGCCTTTTCAGGGCGTGTGAGGGGAACTTTCTCGTTGATCCCAAAGCGGGGGACGGTCCCCACTACTTCTCGCAGAGCGACGCCACAAATGCCTTGCCGTCCTCGCTGCTCCAGTCGACGCCCCCGGCGTGTGAATAGACGATGAAGCCCGCTTTGTCGATGATGTACGTGGTGGGGGTGCTGGCGGTGTTGAAAACTGGCGGGAGTTTGTCCCCCTCCACCGTGTACACCGGAAACTTCACGCCGTGCATCTGGAGCTCGCCGTCCAGATCGTCCACTGCTCCCAGGGCAATGGCAACGAACTGCATGCCCAACGGGGCCGTGGCGTCATACAGCGCGTTGATGCCGGGAATCTCGGCGACGCACGAAACACAACCCGGACGCCACAGGTGGAGGAAGAGGGGCTTCCCTTTCAGGGACTCCAGCGACAGGGCCGCGCCGTCCACGCTCTTCACTTCCCACGCATAGTGGGCACGAAGCTGCACGGGTTTGAGTTCTTTGGCTTCGGCCATCTTCTGCACGGCCTTCTGCTGAAAGAAACCATAGGCAACAAGCAGGGCCGTGAGCAGGGCCGCCGCGCCGAAGAAAGCGCCGAGGCAACCGCCCGCGACGAGGAGCCTCCAGGTCGGGCGGGGGCGTTCATTCGTATGCATCGTGGGTTCCATGGGTAATCCGGAATCAGCCGATGAGGGCGAGGTAAAGGTCCTGAGGAAAGGCGCGAAAGAGCGTCGTCAGTTCTTGTAACACGCCATCCAACGCGCGATCTACCTCGGCGGGAAGCGTGGCATCGGAATGCCCCTCGAACAACAGGGGGCCCAGGCTCAGGCGCACTTTGGCACGAAGCCCCCGCTTGAAAGATTCGTCCATTGGAGCCAGGGATTCTATCAGGCGCTTCTGAATTGTGCTGGCTTTTGCTTCGTCGAGGAGTCCACTCTCCAAACCGTGCCGAAGGTCGAGCACGACCGATTCGAAGAACAACAGAAAATCCGGGAAGATGAGAATGGAGTTGCCCTCGGCCATGGATTGGTTCATGAATATCGTAGATTGTTCACGGTGCTCACTGAAACGCGCCACAAGCGCCGCCGCCGAATCAAAATCTCCCGCCGCTTTTCGCCGAGACAGGCTCTGCTTCCAGAAGAATTCGAGCGCACTCTGAACGTCGTCACTACGGAGATCCAGCGCGACTGCTTCTGGAAGGTAGGCCCCCGTGCAATCGCGGGCCTCGGCCAATCGGGCGATCGCTTTCAGGTCGGTGCAGGTGGCGTCCAGCAGCGGTCGGAGCACATCGCAATTTACACAGAGCGCCTCTGAGTCAATGGCGCTGAAATCGGTCGTGCGCTCCATGGAAAAAGCCGGGCTCATGCGCGCCACGCGCCAGGCGTCGCCCGGATTATCCTGGTTCATGTCTTCGATTCGACCGGAGGCGAGTGCCCAGTCGGGCGCGGCGTTTTCCGCCGCCAGGACGAACTGCTGCACATAGTCGAAGGTAGGTACGCGTCCCGGGGGGACGGTTACCAGAAGAGGCGCAGCATTGGCGTCGACTGCGGCGCTAATCCAATATTGCCCGGGATCCGGTGTCACAATCCGAGGTTTGAGGGAACGTCCATCATGCCAATCGCTCCCATTCGCGGCCTGAACGCACAAGACCTCAGCCAGAGGGTAGTTCTGTTCAGCAATCGCCATCGTTACATCCGGAGGCGCCGGTAGGCCACTGCGCGGATCGGCGCACAGCGCAAAATTGACGGGAAACGCTCTTGGCAGCGGGTCGAGATAGAGCTCTCGATCAAGCACCCGTTTCGACTGTGCCATGGCCTTCCAGAGCATCACGTCGCGCTGCTTTGGCGCGACTTTCAAGGAAACGGCGGCGACATTGCCCGCTTCTTCAAAGCGGCTTTCTCGGAGCATGCATTGAAGCAGCGTATTGGCGACGAGCGTGTCCGGCACCTGCCACTGGAGGATTTTCTTCCAGAAGGCCAGCGCCTTGTCGATTTCGCCCCGGTTGAGAAAGGCCTTCAATAGACTGTAGCGGATCCAGGGCGCGTCTTCCGGGTCGGCCAACGCCAGCAGCGCCTGCGGCTCGGTGCCTTGAAACAATTCGAAGACCAGCAGGTCCGTCTGGTTCGACGGATCGAGATGCTGCACGAGCGCATCGATCTTGTCCATCGCGCGTTGTGCGGCATGGAAAAACATCAGGTCCTGATAAACGCCCTCGTCGGCGGCGTTCCGCGCCAGAGCTTTCTCCTGGAACGCGGCGAGGGGACTTGTCATCGAGTGGCCTTTCTAAATCTCAGGGACGGAAGAGCGTTTAGAGACAGCAGGTGAATCACTGACCTGCTGTCGCTGTTGTCCCCGCCGTCCCCGCAAGGATTCGTAGTGTCTTCAGCTTCCAGGAGACGCCTATTTCCCCATGGGATAAAGCAACTTCTGAATTTCCGGGTCGTTGAAGTTTTCCATGGTTACCACCGTCACGCCCGTGTCGATGCGTTTCTCCACCGGCTTGCCCGCGATGGCGTCCAGCGCGGCCTTCACGCCGAGGTAGCCCATACGGTGCGGGTTCTGCACGATGAGGGCGTGGATCGAACCGTCCTGCAGGCCCTTGATCTCTTCTTCGGCGCCGTCGAAGGCCACCAGCTTTACCGCGCCGGCCTTGCCCGCCGCTTTGAGGGCCGCCGCCGCGCCGATGGCGGCGGGCTCGTTTGTGGCGAATATGCCCTTCATGCCCCCGTCCTGGGTGAGCATGTCCTGAGTTACGGCCATGGCCTCTTCCACGTCGCTCTGGCAATAGAGCGTCGCCGACACGGTTATTTCCGGATGGGCCTTGATGCCTTCGAGGAAACCTTCCTCGCGCATGTTCGAGGTGGCCGCGCCCTTAATGAAGGGAATTAGCCCCACGGTACCGGCATTGCCAATGAGTCCCGCCAGCGTGTCCGCCGCCATCTTGGCGCCCGCCACGTTGTCCGTCGCCACGAAAGACGCGGGAAGATCGGAGGCGACGCCCGAGTCGATGGTGATCACGGGAATACCCGCGTCCACCGCCATCTGCACGGTGGGGATCAGGGCCTGCTCGTCGCAGGCCGCGAGCACCAGCGCATCCACCTTGCTGGTGATCATGTCCTGCACGATATTGATCTGGTTTTCAACTTCGGTTTCCTTCGCCGGACCCTGCCAGATGACTTCGGCGTTGCCCTCCGCCGCCGCGGCGTCCGCGCCCGCTTTGATGGTCAGCCAGAACTGGTGGGCCAGGCCCTTGGGCACAACGGCAATACGGAGCTTGGCTTGTCCGGCCGGCGCGGCTTCGGGCGTGCTGGTCTCCGCGGGCGCGGTGCCTCCGGTTGGCGCTTCCTGGGGTGTGCCCGCGGGTTCGCCGCCGCAACCGCTCAAGGCGATGGGGGACAGCGCAAGCAGCACCGCGCACGCGAAGCGCGGGCTGATGGGGGAATTCCAAAGACGATGAATCGAACGCATGACATGATTCCTTCCGTGCTGCGGCGCGGGGGAAGGCTCTCTCGGTTCCCGAAGCGCGCCTGCTCTCCAACGATTAACGCGGCAGATAATACCGCTGGCGTGTACTCATGATCTCGATGGCAATGCCGTGGCTCTTCACGTCGATCAGTGTCGCATTGCTGCCCGGCAGGGTCTCCCCGATAAATATCTTCTCCAGATTGATCAGCGCATTCCCCAGCGGGCGCGTGGGACTCGCCTCGTTGAGCATGTTGATGGTGAGACCCTCCAGCCGATACTGGGCGCGATCACTGCGCGACAACATGGGCAGCGTGCGAATGTCTTCGGGCAGCGGCGCGCTTTCCCGCGCGGCGCTTTCGGCCGGCTTGGGAACATAGGGCTCGTAGCGCACTTCGGCCGCCACGGGGACCGAAGTCACCACCATGGACTCGGCGGGCTCCGGTGCCGGAGCGGGCTTGGGTTTGGGACGGGTGGCCTTCGGTTTGGGAGTCTCGGCGACCGCCGCGACGTCCAGCGGAGCGGGCTCCCCGTCCGACGGCGATGCTTCCCCCTGGGCTTCGCCCGAGCTGGAGGGCGCGGGAAGCGGTTCCGGCGCAACCGCAACGGCGGCGGGTACGACGGCGTCTTGTCGAGGGGGCTGAACTTCGCGCAGAACAAACACGGCCAGCGCCACGGAAACGCCGATCAGGAGCACCGTGAACATGGCTCCTCCCAGGACCAGAATCACCGGAGAGTGACGGCGAGCTTCCGACACCGGATCGGCGTAGTTGCCCAGAAGCGACTGGGCCATCTGATCCGAGGTGTAAACCGGCTCCGGTTCCTGGATGGCCACCTGCTGGGCGCTCTTATCCGCTTCCAGTTTCTTCAGTGCTTCCAGGATGGAACTCATTCACAACACCTCGTTTGTGGTTGCGTCATTCGCGTCGCCCGCGTCGGCCTGACTGCGCCTATTGTACGGGTTCGGAATGAATTCCGCCACTTTCGGCGCGGGGCAACCACGCCTTGGCCCCGTCCCCGTTACGCCCGTGATCCGGCCTTCAGCCCTCGCTCTCTTCCCCTTCCGCCGGCGGGGATTCGCCCTCGCCGGGCAAATTGGCTTCCGCCGGTGACGCCGCCGCGCTCGCCCCTTCAACCGGGGCGGTTGCCGCCGGGGGAGCGGGCATGAAGAGTTGCCCCGGATCCGACAATTCCTCCACCGCCAGCAAGCCACCCACCGGATTCACCGGTGTCGGCGCCGCGATAGCCGGCGGTGGCGAAGTGGGGTCGAGGGGGTTCGTCGGCTGGGGAGTCGCCGCCGCGGGTTCCGCAGTTTCAGGCGAGGTCTCCGGGGACGCTTCGGGCGACTTCGGGCCGTCCTCACCGATATTCGTCAGAGTAACCGGGGCGGGTGTCTCCGCTGCGTCCGGCGCGGGCGCCGCGTCTTCGGCGAGTGCCGATTCAGCCGGGGCGGGCTCCTTCACATCCTCGGAGGCCGCAGGGGTTTCCTGTACGGGTACGGGCGGCTCCGCCACCACAGGCGCGGGTGGTGCGGGCGCCGGCGCGGCAGCGGATTCCAGCACCGGCTCCGGCTTGGATTCGGGCTTGGATTCGGGCTTGGATTCGGGCTTGGATTCGGGCTTGGATTCGGGCTTGGATTCGGGCTTGGGCTCCGGTTTGGGCTCCGGTTTGGGCTCCGGTTTGGCCTCCTTTTTCGGCTCCGTCGCCGCTGCGGTGGCATCCGTCGAGGCAAGGGTCTGACGGGGTGGGGCCGGGGCGGGCGCGACTTTCCCGGTGAGGCTCGGCGCGCCATTTTCCTTCAGCCAACTGCTCAACACCATGCGGAACTGCTTGCCCGCTATGCCGTCCACATCGAGGCTGGTTTCCGCTTGTATCCGGGCCACGGCGGAGGCTGTTTCCACATCAAAGGTGTCGGTCGTATTCTCCGGACGCAGGCGGTTCAAGCGCTGAAGCTTCTCTTTCAACTGAGCGACGGCGGGCGCCTGCTGGCCCTGGCGAAGTACGGCGGCCCCGGGAAGGCTGTCCTGCCAGGGTACGAGCGCTTCCGCGGCATAGACCCGCAGGAAATCGGAACGATTGACCGTAGCCGGTGCGGTCGCGCTGAGCGAAACGGTGAGATTGTCTCCTTCGGCCTTGCTCAGCGTGACCCAACGGGAACTACCGCCCGCGATGACCTTCACGAAGGCCGGCAGGTCCAGAGCGAGAAGCTGATCCAGCGCCGGATTCAGCCGATCATGGGACCAGGACTGAGATTGAATGAATGACTCCAGCGCGCCATCGCTGGAAAGCTCGGGGAGCTTCGCCGGCACGGGCTTGCCCCACGCCTGGCACATGAGGGTCACGGCGGCGGCGTCCGACTCGGATTGGGGAACGGCGGCCAGCGTCGTCTCGAAGGTCTGTACAAGCGGCGCCGCGGGCGGAACCGGCGGCACGACGGCGGTCGCGGTCACTTCGGGGGGAGCGCTGTTCAAGGGCCCGGTGGCCGATGGACCCGCCGGTGTGGGGAGCGCGGTTTCCGGAGCGATCGGGGCCTGCTCCGGCATCACTTCGGGGGTTGAAGCAGTCGGCCGGGGAAGGGCGGCGACCACGCGCGTCGCCAGGGCATTGCCCCGGGTCTGCAGCGCGGGCGAGTTGAGGTAGATTGCGATACCGACGCACAAGAGCGCGATCGCGGCCACGGGATTGAAAAGCAACTGGCGCAGGGTCCAGCGGGGTTGTTTCTTGCCGAAAATGGCGTCCCCACGGATCTCGCGATACGCGCGGTGGACGATGCCGGGCGTGATGACGCGGACTTCCCGCGTGAAGCCAATGAGCAGGGCGCGATCGCACAGGGCGTTGATCACCCGGGGCGTGCCCTTGGAAATCTTGTACACGGCCTTTATCGCCCGGCGCGCGAACTTCACCTGACGCCGTCCCCCCGCAACGTGGAGGCGGTAGGCCACGTAGTGGAGCACTTCTTTGTCGCTCAGGGGCTTCAGGTGATAACGCGCCGTGATGCGCTGGTTCAATTGGCGCAGTTCGTGGAGGGCGAGTTTTTCCCCAAGCTCCGGCTGGCCGATCAGCACGATTTGAAGCAGCTTCTCCGTTTCCGTTTCGAGATTGGAGAGGAGGCGGATCTGCTCCAGCACCTGGGGATCCAGATTCTGCGCCTCATCGATCAGAAGCACACAGTTCTTGCCCTTGGCGGCGGCTTCCAGAAGATACTCGTTCAATTCTTCGGTCAGCTCCAGGGCATTGGTTCCCTGCGCCTCAATACCGAATTCGGAAACGATCTTCTTGAGCAACTCCAGCGGGCTCAGCATGGGATTGAAGATGAATGCGAGTTCCGTATCCTCATCCAACTGATTCAGCAGGTTGCGGCAGATCGTGGTCTTGCCCGTGCCGATCTCGCCCGTGACCATGACGAAGCCCGCCCGATTGCGGATACCGTAGAGCAGATGGGCGAAGGCTTCCTTGTGCTTCTCGCTCAAATAGAGAAACCGGGGATCCGGCGTGAGGTTGAAGGGTTTTTCCCGCAAGCCGTAAAAAGCTTTGTACATAGCATCCTCAAGGGGGCATTGGATTGAGTAAGGCGTTTTGAGACCACAGGTTAGGGTAGCATTTCGCGGGAATTGAGTCAATTAAACGTGTCACGGCGGATAGGGGCGCCGATGTGACAATTACAGATGCATACCGACAAAAGGAGCAGCTTCGTGGCCATCCTCGACATGCGGTTCGCGGCGCATTTCAATCACGATTCGTCGACATCGCCCCCTGTCAGATTGTCAGAATTCTGTCGATTACAACATCGCCCCATAGATAAAATGATTCTGTTTCTATCGGTTTTTGGAGACTAAAAGCGATTTGAGGCTGTCCGAGGCATTGGTATGCCAGTTGCTCTTACACGGATGGTGATTGAGTAGCGCCACCGACACTTGGAGGATTACGTCATGCAAGTCAGCTATACCAAATGCCGATCCTGTGGTGAGTCGGTCCGCACCAGCGCGAAATTCTGCTTCCGCTGCGGTGCGCACGCCCGGCCCCTGCCCGTATTCTGGTTTTCTTTTCTCAGCGGGCTCTACGTGGCCTATGTGCTGCTCGACACCTATAACCTCGTCTGAGGGGTGAGCCACCGAATTCGCAACGCCGCTTCGGGCCGCTCGAATCGTCGGTGAGCCAAAGGTTAGTCGTGCCAGCCTTCCCTGTTCCCCTGGCATGATGAACTGAATGCAGCAGGGTCCATCGCACCGGACCCTGCTGCATTTGGTTTTCTTTCCCGCGCGGCAATGGAACGGCCCCGCAGGCGGGCCGTTTCACGGAGCGCCGTGAGCGGGCATTGCCTGCGGGGCCGATGTGGGGTGTGGCGGGCTTAGAACGCGGTGCCCATGAACCCGAGGCTATAAGCCAGGCGTGTGGTCATGGGGTACACGAACTTGATCGTGATTGTTGCGGACTCGCCGGGCAGCAGGGTGGCAAGACCCTTCTTGGCGCCGAGGTCGTAGTTGAAACTGCCGGGTGCCGGGGAGCCGCTGGCTTCGGGCATCGTGATACCCGCGCCGACGCCGTTTACCAGCAGGTTGAGGGGCGCGTCAATGGAATCACCGGAATTGTTGGTGATGGTCACCGTCGAGACGCTCGTGATCTTCCGGGTGACGCGGTTGAGCGTGGAGGTCTTTCCGGATTCCACAATCGACACGAGGTGGTCCACCGACTGATACACCTTCACGGGGATCAACTCGAAGTTGGCCACCAGGTTGCGGTCGCCGCTAAGAGCGAACTCGTAGATTGCGCTCGTCGATACTTCGACTTCGTTCTCGGTCCAGTTCAGGAACTGATAGCCCGCTTCCGGCGTGGCTTCCAGGCTGACGTTGGCGCCTTCATCGAAGGTGCCCGCACCGGTGACGGAACCACCCTCCACCGGGGCGGCGTCCGCGGTGACGGTGAACTGAGCAATGGGCGCTTCAAGGATGTTGAGGCTGTAGTCCATGGTCACGTCCGCGGCGGCGGCATCGGTGGAGTGCAGCGTGAAGTTGAAGATTCCACTCTCCGTCGGGGTGCCCGACAGGATACCGGTGACCACGTCAAACTCCATGCCTTCGGGGAGAGCGCCATCAATCGTAGTGACGATGGGGGGCGTTCCGCCGATGACCATGGAGCGTTCCACGTAGGGCTGGTTGATCTCGCCATCCTGCAGGTGGTCGATCAGACCCATCTGTCCAGCCGCATCGAAAGCAGCCATCTGGGCGCCGATATAGTCGCCGACGATCTCGATGGTGGAGAAATCGACCTCGACGCCGTTGATCTCCTTAATCTCGTCACCATGGATGCCATCGGGGCCCACGGAGTCCGTTTCGACTTCGCCAGACTCGGGATCGATCGGTCCAATGTACTTGTAGAATTCGTAGCGGCGGGTAATAACTTCGTCGCCCTCATTCAGGTCTTCGGGTGCAGCTTCATTCTTGCCGCGGTTACCGCCGTCGTCCTTGTTGAATTCGACCTGGAGCAGTTCCCATTCAACTTCGACTTCATCGGGCTCGCCATTGCGCCAGTTAACATCATTCGGATCGTTCGGGTCTTCGGATACAAGGTCCTCAAGTTCGACCTTATTGTTGTTGCGCGACTGGGTGGTAATGACCTTGATCCAGGTTGGTTCGCCGAATTCGAGCACGGGAACTTCGATGGGTTCCGGGGGCTCAATCACGGCAACGACCTGCGCCGGTGCGACGACCTGCTGCTGAACAATCAAGGGCGGCAGGTAATTGAACTGGGGCGTGCCGATGTTGACCTGACCGGCCTTCATCAGATTGCCCGCGCCGTCGTCGATCAGCCAGGAGTACTTCACGGTGCGCGGTACACCCCAGAAGCCAACACCGAAGTGCTCGCCGCCGAAGTTGATGAAGGGGTTGGTGAACTGGTGGCCGTCGGTCGCGGCAATCGGGCCGGCCGGGATCGCGGTGTAGGACGCCCAGCTTCCGTCGGGGTTCTTCTTGCTTTCATAGCGCACGTAGCAGATGGGATTCGCCGGATCGGTGCTGTCCTCGTAGATGCGGGGAACACCGTAGTGGTTCCAGTCGTAGGTGTAGGTGATTTCGCGGCTGTGGCAGCCGTGGACTTCGATCTCGAAGCCGTGGCACTCCACCCCGGTGTCGTTCACCGCGTCAAAGTTGTTCAGGCTGCCGTACAGCGTTCCTGTTTGGGCGCCGGCGGAGAGGCTGAGCGCGGCGAGCGCCAAGGTCAATAATAGACGTTTCATGCGTGTTTTCCTTGTGGGTAGTTGAAGTTTGAAAGCGTGATTGAGCAGGGGCAATTAGAGGGATTTGGCGCTGCGCTTGCGCTTGAGGAAGCAGCCGGCCAGGCCCATGCCCAGGAGGGTCATGGTCGCGGGTTCGGGAATCGGAACCACGGCCGGGTCCAGCGTGATGGAGACGTTGTCCAGGCTGACGGAGCTGTCATTCGACGCAAAATTGAAGTCCAGCAGTTCAAAGGTCGGGATCACGTAACTGAAGTTGTTCGTAAACGCCATGGAGAAGTGGGTCCAGTCGGGTCCCACAGCGCTCGGGCTCAACACGCCCGCAACATTCACGGGACCAGCAGACTCCAGATCAACCAACGGCATCACGTCGACAGGAACGGTGCCGAGCAGGTCGAAAGAGGAGAGGTCATTGGTGAAATACAGCGATGCAAAAAAAGCATCGGGGAAGGCATTCGGGTCGGTCGCAAGGTCGGACGACAGCAAGTTCAAGAAGTCGAACTCGATGATGTACTGTCCGGGCGCCAGGGCCACGGCCTGGTAAAGATAGCTGTAGATTTCGCCGTTGTCGCCCAGCGTCGCTTCGCTCACGGACGTCACATCGCCGGAAGTGTTCCAGCTTCCGAGGCCGCCGCTGAAGTCCCCGTTAACCACGGAGGCGGAGGTGGGCAGTGCCGAAAGGCAGGCCACCGCAAGCCCGAGGGCCCAGCGCTTCGTGGAAATGCCCGCCAGCGGGCTCGCCCATTCAAGTGTTCTCATGATAATACGTTCTCCAGTTGGTTGCACCGCACTGCGGCCTTGATAAGGTGTTTGTCAGTTCACCAGCGGACGGACGCCCGCCGATCATTCCCAAGTTTCAAGTAGCTGCGTACCTACCAGATCCGCAGCCACCCCCGTTCAGCGCTTGTCGGCGCTTCCCCAAGCGTCTTTACTCCCCTGAAGGTCTCCTTCCGATTTTTGCGACGCCACCTGGCGTTCTTTCGTCACCACAGCCCATAAGACGGCGCCCCGACCGATTCGCTTACACTGGGTCAATGCCTGGCCAATTCGCCTCCTCCGTACATGAAGAAAGAGAAAGAAGCGTGCCGAAATTAAACCAAGGCGAAAAATCCCCCCAATGTGCACCCAGGACCGCGCGATGCTCGCCCGGGGTCCCGGCCAAACGGTGCAACCCAGGTTGAATCATTATTTCCAAGTCTAATTTTTACAGTGGTTTAGCCGCTGCAATTGCTCGGCAGCATGCCGGCGTGGTTGCGCCGTTTCGTCGTCGAATGGCGTGTTGTTCCCGAAGACCGCGTGGTTTCAGCGACCAGCGCATGCTGAGGTGCACCGTGTTGCGTGGGGGGGGGACCGGTCGACGTGTCGTACCTGCGATACCCCGCTCCAGCTCCCGCTCGGGCAAGGTGTGTTCCGGCACGGAGGGGTGCTACACTGATCCAAAATTTTTCTGCTAACACTTGCGTTCATGGCGCGACAACGGATGGAGAAGGACACATGCAGAAATATGGGGTTGGAATCATTGGCACAGGCTGGGTGGCGGGTGAGCACGTCAAGGCCTTTCAACACGATCCCCGGGCGGAAGTCCGCGCGGTGTGCGGTCGCGATGCGGCGCGCTCCAAGGCCTTCGCGGAGGGGCTGGGCCTCACCTGCCCGGTGTATACCGACGTGGACGACTTACTGAAGCAGGACGGGATCGATATTGTGGCCATTTGCACGCCGCCGAACGTCCACCGGGATCAGGCGGTGGCCGCCGCCGGCGCGGGCAAGCACATCGTTCTGGAAAAGGCCATGGCGGTGACCGTGGACGACGCCCGCGCCATTCGCGATGCGGTGGACAAAGCGGGTGTGAAATCCGTGGTCAGCTTCGTGCTGCGCTGGAACCCCCTCTTCGACATCATCAAGAAGCAGCTCTCCGAAAACGCCATTGGACGCGTGTTCATGGGCGAAGTGGATTACTTCCACGGCATCGGCCCCTGGTACAAGCAGTATGAGTGGAACATCAAGAAAGAGGTGGGCGCGAGTTCTCTTCTCTCCGCCGGTTGCCACGCCCTGGATGCCCTGCGCTGGTTCATGGGCGGCGAGGTGGAGGAAGTGATGCAGTACGCCACGGCCGGCGGCGGGCCCAGTTTCACGGAATATGAATACGCCCCCACGACCTGCACCATCCTCAAGTTCACCGATGGCCGCATCGGCAAGGTAACCTCCTGCATCGAGTGCGTGCAGCCCTATGTGTTCAACATCAATCTCGTGGGCACCCACGGCACCATCAAGAATAACCAGATCTGGTCCAAATCCCATTTCCCCGGTCAGACCACCTGGGTAACGGTGCCCACGATCCTGCCCGACAGCGGCGACGTGACCCACCACCCCTTCACCGGCGAGGCTTCCCACCTTATCGATTGCATCGAAAAGAATGTGGAGTCCCACACCAGCATTGCCGACGCCTTCAAGTCCCACGAGATCTGCTACGCCGCCGATCTCTCCGGCCTCGAAGGGCGCCCGGTCAAGTTACCCCTTTGATTTGGTGCGCCGCCCGGTTTCGCAGGGACGGCAGAGACAGCAGGGACAAAACGGACCTCTTGCTCTGCTGTCCCTGTTGTCTCTGCCATCCCCGCGATCCAGCGCAGGCGCCCCGAGGTAAAGTCGTAAACCCCAATTCCTGAACCTGCCGAGGTTTCCATGAAGCGATTTATCGCAAAACACTCGCCCCTCTTCATCCTGGCGGCCCTCTGTATCGTGCTTGCGGTGTACTCCGAAGACTTTCGCCAGCCGGGCAATCTGAAGACGGTCGCCGGGCGCGCCGCCACCATCGGCGTGATTGCAATCGGGCAGTTGCTGGTGATTCTGACCGCCGGTATCGATCTGTCCGTGGGGAGCGTGGCGGCCCTGTCGGGCGTGGTCGGGTGTCTGGCGATGAAATCGGGCGCTCCCATGCCGCTGGGCGTGCTGGCGGGATGCGCCGTGGGCATGTTCTGCGGCTCCATCAACGGCTCGCTCGTTGCCAAAGGAAAAATACCGCCCTTCATCGTGACCCTCGGCATGATGATGATCGCCCGGGGGCTGGCCCTGTTGATCTCGGGCGGCAAGCCCATCTTCGGTCTGCCCGCAAGCCTCTCCTGGCTCTCGGAGACGAAGGACTGGCGCATTCCCGTTGTGATCGCCGTGCTGCTTTGCCTGCTCTGTACCATCATGCTGATATACACCCGCTTCGGCCGCTCGCTCTATGCCATCGGCGGCAATAAACAGGCCGCCCGTTTGTCCGGCGTGCCCGTGGATCGCGTGCTGATCATGGCCTACACCCTGTGTGGCCTGCTTGCGGGCTTCGGCGGCATGATGCTCGCCGCCAAAACCAGTATCGGCTCGCCCACGGCGGCGGAGATGTACGAACTCGACACCATCGCGGCCTGCGTCATCGGCGGCGCGAGCCTGATGGGCGGCGAGGGCGGCGCCATCGCGTCCATCGCGGGCGCGCTGATCATGTTCGTGTTGCGGAATTTCTGCAATCTCGAAAACCTGGACCCCTACTGGCAGCAGGTGCTCGTCGGCGTGCTCATTATCGCCCTGGTCTACTACGACAACATGCGCAAACGGCGCGCGGGGTTGTTGAAGGCGGATTGAGGCGCGGGCGGAAACTGGGCAACGTTCAGCGTAGGATTTTCCCGCCGAATTACACCGGCCCACATAGAGAAGCGGGTCATCCGGTTCGAAAATGCGCGCTTTGGCGTGCGACGGATGGAATTCGATTGCGTTCAATACGATGGCGGGCGTGCCACGCGATTCGGCAACGCCGATTCGTGTGCCCTGAGCCGCGAAATCGGCGGCGGTAGAGGGAGAGCCGCTACCGAGCGGGGTGTTCATTACGGAATGCCTGGAACCATGTCCGCGATCAGGACGGGGGCGCGGCAAGAAAGGACCGGTCAAGTTTCCGCCGACAAACGAGGTGCACTTCGCCACGGGCACACGAACCGCCGTAGGCGGATCGCGTGGCACTCTTGCCGGAACCCTTTCCTTACGGTCGGGCCGCACCCGGTACCCCTAATCCGGATGAACCAGCTTTAGTCAGATCCCTGCCGGCCCTCGGGGTTTGGGCTTGTCGGCGTTGAGCAGCTCCACGAGCACCTTCGCCCCCACGGATATCATCACGCCCGGCACCTTCCCGAGGATCCCGCAGAAAACGGCCAGGAAGCACATGCCCACCAGCCAACTGTAGTGACCCGCCTCAAAGCGATCCAGGACCGAACTCGCGAAGTTGAGGAAGAGTTCCGCGTCGTCGTTGTGGGACGGGTGAAGCGGGGCGGGGACTTCGTCAACCGGCTCGGGTGCCGTTGTCGCCTCCGGCACGTTGGGCGGAACCGAGACCTCCGGTGCGGCAGGGACCGGAGTCGGCGTGTCCGGAGTTGCGGCCTCCGGAGCCGGTGCTGCAGCCGTTGCGGGAACCGAGGCCGAAGTCGACGGCGCAAACGGGGCTGCCGCCGCGCCGAAGAGCTCCTGATCGGGGGCCATGGCCGTTTGCCATTGTTCGACAATCGGCCCCGGCGCCTGAACGATGTCCTTCACGAAGAAGAAGAACTCCCAGGCGAGCATGCCGCCCGCACCGGTAAAGACGATGGCGCAAAGGATGGCAAAGACGCGGATCATTTTCAGAATGTTCCCGAAAACATCGAAGATGGGGCCTTCGTACTCGACAGGCGGCATGGGGGGCGGTGTGTCCATGGGGATCTCCTCGTTGGTCTTATTGTACGGAAATACCCCGTAAACCGCGAAACTATTCGTACCGCGCTTTTACTGTGCGCATGGCAGGGGGTATAATTCCAACTTACCCTCAACCCCACTGGCTGGAGAGACAATACAATGAAGATTTGCATGGCGGGCGCTTTGGGCCGCATGGGTCGGCGTATTTTGGAGATGACGGTGGCGGCGGACGACGCGGAGATCGGCAGTGCCTTCGATGCCCCGTCGAACGCGGGCACGGTATTGTCCGTAGGCGCCGAATCCGGCGCGCCCCATCCTGTAATCGTGCTCGGCAGCGCGGCCGAGGCCGTGGCCCAGGCCGATGTGATGATCGACTTCACGTATGCGGGCGTGTGCCTGGACAACGTGCGCGCGGCGGCCGCGGCGGGGATTCCGTCGGTCATCGGCACCACCGGCCTGAATGAAGCCCAGATGAATGAACTGCGCGAAATCGCGACGAAGCTTCCCATCGTGTATGCGCCCAATATGAGCCGTGGCGTAAACCTTCTATTCTATCTCACTACAGTGGCGGCGGAGAAGTTGGGTCTCGACTATAACTGCGAAGTGATGGAAATCCACCACAATCTAAAGAAGGACAGCCCCAGCGGCACGGCGGTGCGCCTCGCGGAGAACGCGGCGGCGGCCCTCGGTCTCGACTATGCCAAGGACACGGCCCACGGACGCGAGGGCCTCATCGGCGAACGTCCCCGGAATGAAATCGGCATGCACGCCCTCCGCGGCGGCGATGTCATCGGCGATCACACCGTGTTCTTCTTCGGCCAGGGCGAGCGGATTGAGCTGTCCCACAAGTCCTCGACGCGCGATCACTATGCGAACGGCGCCCTCACCGCGGCGCGCTTTGCGCTGAACGCAAAACCGGGATTCTACGACATGCAGGACGTACTGGGGCTTCGGTAATGGGACCAATGCTTCGTACAGGGCGATTTCATAGTACGACCCGACCCATATGACCCATATGACCCATATTGACCCATACGACCCATACGACCCATACGACCCATAAGACCCATAAGACCCATAAGACCCATAAGACCCATAAGACCC
>JAEUWI010000056.1 GCA_016791475.1 Candidatus Hydrogenedentota bacterium | reverse complement strand
CCTACAGCCTGAAGCCTGAAGCCTGAAGCCTACAGCCTACAGCCTGAAGCCTCACTCCGCGATCACCAATTTATCCTTCGGCGGCAGGGCGGGGAATGGGGCGTGGGGTTCCACCTGATACCAATACGCCACGGAGGCCAGATCGTCTTCCAGGGGCAGGTAGCGGCCTTCGCTCTGCCAGCCCAGGCTCTGGATGGTGATCTTCAGATCCTCTTCGAAGCGCACCGGATCCGTGATGTGCCAGCGATACTGGCCGAAGCGGCGCTGGGCGCCCTCGTGCTGCACGTGGTAAAAGCCGGTGTAGGGGCTGCTGAAACTCTCGTAGACGTCCTTGCCGTCCACCTGGTGGTCGTTGTAGCCGTAGGAGCCGTTAAAATAGTCTTCCTCGCCCGTGCCGCAGATTGTGGGGAAGTCCGTGTCGCCGTCCAGGTAAAACTTGATCTCCCCCTCGCCCCACCAGCCGGGGCTGTTCGCGCCGTGAGCCAGATAGGTGCCCACATAGTTTCCCCTGCCCTTGATTCCGTCCACGATGGTGTAGACCTCCTTGGCGGGCAGCGGGTTGGTCCGGCGGAACTGGGCGTGGAAGTAGGGCGTGTCTTTTTCTACCTTTTCCAGGGAATAGTCGATCTGGTAGTACACCGTCGCCTTCTTTTCACCCAGGTTTTCCATGGTTACTTTGGCGCTCTTGTTGAAGGGCATCTGCCAGTAGCTGTTGAAGCCACTGCGGGGGTTCACGCACATCGCCAGCGAGGTGATGCGCGGTTCCTTGCCCATGCCCCAGCCCGCCGCGAAGAAATCGCCCACGGGCACCTCCACGGAGGGCGTTTCCTCGCCGTCCCAGTAGAAGCGCAGGATCATGAGGCGATAATCGCCCACCGGCGTCATCCAGATGTGATTGATAATGCCGGACTCGTTGATCTCGCCCAGGGTGAAGGTGGCGCCGGGCTCGATGTGAACGTAGGGGTTCACCTTCCAGCCCTGGCCCAGCTCCCGGGCGGCGCGCTGGGCCGTGCCCTCTTCGAGCGTGGCCATGCCGCCTTTCCCCTTTTCGCCGGTGAAATTTTCCGGGCTGATGGAGCGGGTCTTCGCGTCCTTGAGCTGGTAGAGATGGTCGAGTCCGGTGGCCTGGGCGTGCACGAGTGTTACTCCGAAGGCGAGGGTGACTAGGGCAATTGCGATACGTTTCATGGTTCAGTTCTCCCCGATGGGTTAAGCGTTCGACGATGATTGTAGATCGCGCGCGACAGTCAGGCAAGTGGAAAGAAGAGAATTCAACGAACGCCAGTGCGGCCCCCAGTACCCGAATTTGCCGGAAAAAGCCTCCATATGATAGTATTTCAGCATGAGGAGGTGCGGTGGCAAGGGAGACGGACCGAGACGGTCACGCCCCCGATTTGGGAGAATCGATGCCCCCCCGGCACCACGGCGACTCCATGCAACGGTTGCCGGGTGGCCTCCTTCGACTCAGGGATGCGGCGGCCGAGACCGGCCCCGCACGTCGGGAAATACCTTACAAGCCCGCAACACCGCTACCCGGCTCCCAGGACTTATCCATGTCAAATCCGAACGCGACCCGCGACTACAGCATCAATACCCTTCGCGCCTTCGCGATTTTTATCGTCGTGCTCTATCACGCCGTCCTGGCGGACGCCGAAAAGGCCGACCGCTTCTACTTCGAGTTTGAAATACTCATCCGCTATATTCCCCTGGAGATTTTCACCGCCGTCTCCGGCTACCTCTATGCGATCCGGCCCGTTGGCCGGGGCGACATCGCCCGATCACTCCGGGTCAAAGCGCGCCGCCTCCTCCTGCCCCTCGTCACCATGACCACCGTGCTCCTGCTCATGCGCCTCGTCATGCCCGGCGTCAACAAAGTCCCCGGCTGGGGCGACGTGCTCCGGGCCTACGCCTTCCGATTCGAGCACCTCTGGTACCTCCAATCCCTCTTCCTCATCTTCGTCGTCATCGCCATCATCGACGGCTTCGCCCTGATCCGCAACGCCCGCGCCTGCGCCGTCCTCATCGTCGCGTGGTACGTCGTCTCCCTCGCCCTCCCCCTCAACAGCTTCTTCGGCTACGCCGGTCTCGTCCAGCTCATGCCCTACTTCCTCGCGGGCTACGCCCTCCGCCGCTGGCCCGAACTGCTCCACGGTCGCGCCGCCGCGGCCATCGCCTGGGGCTGCTTCGCCGGGGGCATGCTCCTGGAGCAGCTCGACGCCCGAGGCATCCTGCCCCTGCCCGATTTCATCGTGCTGAAGTGGGGGGTGCTCAACCTCGTCACCGGCTGCGCCTTCTGCGCCCTCGCCTTCCGCTACCGGCGCGAAGTGCCCGGCCTCGGCCCCATCGGCAACGCCACTTTCTCCATCTACATCTTCCACACCATCGGCATGGCCGTGGCCAACCGCCTCGCCGGCCTCACCCCGTGGGACGAAGGCGTCGCCGGACTCATCGTCCTCAAGGTCTCCCTCGGCATGTTCATGCCCATCGCCCTGGAAATGGGGATCCGCCGCAGCCACCTCCTGAGCACCCTCTTCCTCGGCGAAGCCTGGAAAGCAAAATGGCCCGCCGGGCTCGCCCGGACGAACTCGGCAACCTCCGGTACGCCGTCGCAGTAGTAGTACACGGCCCCATCCGACACCGAGACGCCGTCGAAGTACACATCCAGGTTGTAGACATCTTCGGCAGTCGCATAAACGCCCGCCTCCACCAGGAATTCCCCCAAGTCCGCGAGGAGATCCAGCGCCTTCAGCCCAGGACGGTCCAGAAAGGTGGCGATGACGTTGGTGGAAGCGCCAATCATGGGAATGTCGCGTGATTCCGACACCACAAACTCCGCTGGACAAGCGCTGCCCATCGTGGAAGTAGCAGCCTACTGTGGGTAGCGCCTGCACGCGTAGGACCGAAATTTGAAAGGGCGGGCAACTGCCCGCTTACGGGGAGGGTTGATGGACCTCCCCTTTAGATTAGGATCGGACGTTGCAGTGGTGGACGGGGAAACAATTATGAGGTATGGGTTTAGGGAGATGGCGGAAACCCGTTACTCAGGACGCCGAAGCCATGTACTGCCGCCCCCTCGCGGCACATACTTCCCGGTTCAAAAGGGGCGATGTTAGAAATGGTTTCCCAAGCAAATTCTCAAGGCGCGTTCAAGAAGTCCTTTTTATAGGTGGCTGTCCCCGTTTTATGGCTTGCTATATGTCGACCAGGAATGGTCAACCTCCTTTGGCGCGCCGTTTGTAGTGAATTCCTCACAAAGTGGAGCCTCCTGCGGCTTTCCGCGCCGGGGTGGCCCCTGAGTGGCAACTGCCCCTCGGGATCGTGCACAGTGGACGCATGGCCCGTGCGGCCCCGTGTGCTGTTCCGGGCCGGGGTCATGGGAGATTCATCGTGGGAACCTTTCACTCCTTTCGCGTGCTTGTTGCCGGTGTCGTTCTGGTGCTGGCCTTCATTGCAATCGCTCTTCGCGCCGCTGCGGAGCCTGATCCCCTTGCGCCGACGGACGATGATCTGGCGGCGGTGCTGGCGGCGGCGGATCCGGTTTGGGAGCGGTTGCCGGGAGACTGGTGGGAGGCGCCTTACCTGGGCAATGGCATGCTGGGGGCCACGGTCCGCGCGCTGGATGATCACCATGTGGCGTGGCAGGTGGGCCGGAGCGATGTGGAAGATCATCGCGTCATGAACTACGGCATGGGGCGGCTGCCTATCGGTCAGTTTGTATTGGAGACGAAGGGCGCGTTGACCGGGTGCGATCTGCGCCTGGATCTGCTGCGAGGTGAACTCGTGGGCACGATCCGCACCAGCGAAGGAGAAATCGCGGTGCGTTCCCTGGTCCACGGCTCAGCCATGGCCATGGTGGTGCGCTGGAAGGGCACGGGGGCCGAAGCGAGCGCGTCGTGGACGTGGAAGGCGAGCGAGGCCGTTCATCCGCGCCTGGCGATCAAGCCCGACCCTTCCTACGCAAAATCCTGGACGCCGAATCCCGCGGGTTACCTGACCGAGGTGGCCGGCCTGCCGGTCTGGGTGCAGCCCCTGAGCGAAGGGGGCTACGCCACGGCGTGGCGCGAGGGCGAGGAGGACGGATGGCGAACGTTATTCGCGAGCACCCAGTACGCCTGGCCCGGAGAGCCCGCCGTGATTGCCCGGAGCGCGGCCGATGCCGTCCGGGCGACTTCGGCGCTGCCCTGGGCGGACTTTGTGAACAGCCATCAGGCGGCCTGGCGCGACCACTACCAGCAGAGCTTTCTCTCCCTGCCTGATTCGTGGTGGCAGAGCTTTTACTGGAACCAGATCTACAAGATCCGTGCGGCGACCCGCCGGGACGGGGTAATCCTCGGCATTATGGGACCCTGGGACCAGCCGACGCCGTGGCCGGGCATCTGGTGGAACCTCAACGTCCAGTTGACCTACTGGCCCCTCTACACCTCGAATCACCTCGAACTGGCCGAGCCCCTGCCCAACAGCCTCCGTGACTATCTCCCGAATCTTATCGCCAATGTTCTGCCCGAATATCGGGAGGACTCGGCGGGCCTCTACCGATCCACCACGGCGCGCCTCACCGGCGGCACCTTCTATCCGAGTCTGGTGGAGCGTCCCGGCGATGCGGGGGATCCCGAGGTGGGCAACCTGCTCTGGGCCTGTCACAATGTGTGGCTGCATTACCGCATGAATCTCGATGATGGGCTCCTGCGCGACACGCTCTATCCGGTGCTGCGCCGCGCGGTGAACTATCACCGCCATTTCCTGGAGGAAGGGGCGGACGGCAAGCTGCATCTGCCGCGCACGCGTTCGCCGGAATACAAGACAGGGCCTGACTGCAACTATGATCTCGCGCTGCTGCGGTGGGGCGTGGAGACGCTGATGAAAATTGACGCGCGGCTGGGCACGGGCGATCCCCTGGCGCCCGCCTGGCGGGACATCGCGGCGCGCCTGACGCCCTTCCCCGAGGGAGAGGAGGGTTTTCTCATCGCCCGGGATGTGCCGCTGGACTCCAGCCACCGCCATTACTCCCACCTGCTCATGGTCTATCCGCTGTATCAGGTCAATGTAGAGCAGACCGATGGCCGGGCGCGCATTCTCCGCTCGCTCGAACACTGGCACCACTTCCCCGAGGCCCTCTTCGGCTATTCCTTCACGGGCGGGGCCTCCATTGCCGCCGCCATCGGCGATGGCGACCGCGCCCTCGGCTACCTCAACGGCCTCAAGCGCTTCATCGAACCGAACACCATGTATCGCGAGGCCGGACCGGTCATCGAGACGCCCCTCTCCGCCGCCCAGTCCATCCACGACATGCTGCTGCAAAGCTGGGATGGGCCGGACGGTCCGCTGATCCGGATTTTCCCCGCCGTACCGGGCGCGTGGACCGATGGCACCTTTTACCAGTGGCGTGCCGAGGGCGCGTTTCTCGTGAGTGCCGCGCGCGAGAAGGGAAAGACGGTCTGGGTGCAGGTGACGAGTCTGGCGGGCGAGCCCTGCCGAATACGGGCCGAATTCAGCGGACCGCCGCGCGTCTCCGGGATCGATGGGAAAGTCCTCACCACTCTGGGTGAGCATTGCTTCGCGCTTGCCCTGAAAAAGGGAGACACGGCGCTGTTGATCGATCCGGCGCTTGCGGACGAGCCCCGTGTGGCACCCGTGGCCGGCTCCCTGTCGGAAACTGCAATCTTCGGACTTAAGCTTAGCCCGTGAAGTGTGACATCTACCGGACGGGGGTATTTCCCTTCAGGTAGTCGTCGTTCAACTGCCAGAAATTGTCCATCAGTGGAACGAGCGGGCGACCATTTTCCGCGCCGGGCTCTTTGTCGTCGCGCAAGAGCAGGATCACATCGGAACTTGCGCCGGGATTGATCCAGAAATAGGCGTGGCCGGTGATGTCGCTTTCCACGTTCACATCGATAAAATTCATGTTGGGCAGGCTGGCGATGGCGGCGCGATCCCGGGGACTCAGGTCCTCGAAGATAATGCTGCCGAGGCGTTTCACGCTGTCCGTAAACCAGGAGGAAATCTTCAGCGCGCGGTCACTCTCCGAGAGGTAGACCGTGAAGCGCTCCGGCACAAAGATGGTGCCCTCGGCCACCAGGGTCTGGCGGGCGGTCTGAAGGTTGAGGTCGGGCGCCGCCAGAATGATATTGCCCAGTTTGAGCGCGGTGCGCGTGTCCTGACCAGATCCGCGATACTCCAGCATGAGCTCCTTGACGGCCGTGGTGACCACTTCCGTGCCCCGGCTGTGGGCCAGAATGTGAATCTTTTCCAGTTCGGGAACGGCGGCCAGGGCGCGCAGAAACTGTTTGATGTGAAAGGTCGTAAACTCCGCCGACTCCACGTCGGAGGTGTATCCCCGCAACCCGCCGTGGCCCGCGGGCCAGGTGTAAATCAGCGGTACGCCGGGTCGGCCCATGAAGTGCCACACCTGGGCCATGGTCAGGGCCGCATGGTGAAACTGGTTGTTGTAGCCGTGGACGAAGACAAAGGCTTCCTTGCGTGCGGCGTCCGCGAGTTCCTGGGACACCAGGCCGGCGAAATCCGCCGCGGCCTCCTCCTGTGAAGGGCCGGCGGTGAGGGCGCCATTCTCCATTCGCCACGCGCCGGAAGCGGCGGGAAAACGGCCCAACTGGCGCGTGTGGGTCAACTCGGGCACAAAGCGATGGTTGCGCTGCCGCGTGAGGCTGGCGTCGTGGAGCTCTTCCCAGGTGACCCCCTCGCCCAGCGTCACCGTGGCGCGGCCATAGAAGAGGTGGTCGTCATTCTCGTGGCCGTACTGATTGCCGGTACCCTGGCGCTTCTTCGGATCCACCTCCAACTCCGGGGAACGGTCGGTGGCGTAAACGAGATTCACATCCACCGTCTTCCGGGTCGCGGGCAGGTCCGCAAAGGGATCCTCCCCGGAAACGAGGTAGAGATTGGGGGTCTTCATCAGGCCCGTGTGCTCGCAGCCGGTCGCCCCGAAAAGTATCGGGAGCAGGGTGAGCAGCAGCGCCGGGCTATTTCTGTAGGATCGTGGGAAAGGGTTCATGGCCGAGATTATAATGACCAGGGCGGGGGAAGTCTAGGGGGGAGGCCTGCCGTGCGCCGATCGGACGGATCAGACCGATCCGTCCAATCCGATCCGTCCAATCCGTCTGATCGGTTCGATGTGTGACCCTTACCCCGCCGCCACCTCCCCCGCGCTTTCACCGGTCGCGGTCTCTGGCGACTTCGAGCGCTTCAGCAACTGTTGCAGCTTTTCCATGTAGATGTAGAAGCAGGGCGTGACATAGAGCGTGATGACCTGGGAGAAGAGCAATCCGCCCACGACCGCAAGACCCAGGGGCTGGCGCGATTCGGCGCCCGCGCCGTGGCCCATGGCGATGGGCAGCGTGCCCATGAGCGCGGCCATGGTGGTCATCATGATGGGGCGAAAGCGAACGATGCACGCGTCGTAGATGGCTTCCGCCGGGGGCACGTTGCGCTCGCGCTGAGCCTCCAGGGCAAAGTCCACCATCATGATGGCGTTTTTCTTCACAATGCCGATGAGCAGGATGAGGCCCACGAGGGAAAAGAGGTTCAGGTCCATCCCGAACAAGTGCAGGGTCAGCAGGGCGCCTACGCCGGCCGAGGGCAACCCGGACAGAATCGTGATAGGGTGGATGAAGCTCTCATACAGGATCCCGAGCACAATATAGATGATGACGATCGCCGCCAGTATGAGAATATTCAATCCCACCATGGAAGACTCGAAGGCCTGGGCCGTGCCCTGAAAGCTGGTGGAAATGCCCTCGGGCAGAATCTCCGCCGCGGCCTCGTTGACGAGTGTGACGGCGTCGCCCAGGGAGTAGCCCGGCTCCAGATTGAAAGAAACCGTGACTGCCGGAAACTGGCCGAGGTGGTTTACGGTCAAGGGCCCCACGGTCTTTTCGATCGTGGAGATGGTGCTCAAGGGCACGAGGGTCCCGTCGGAAGCGCGGACGTAGAGCATCTCCAGCGAGGACGGGTCCTTCTGAAGCTCTGGAAGCACTTCCATGATCACGTTGTACTGGTTGTTGGGCGCGTAGATTGTGGAGATCTGGCGCGCGCCATAGGCGGTGTACAGGGCGTTTTGAACCTGCTGCATGGAGACGCCCAGCGAAGCGGCCTTCTCCCGGTCCACCCCCATGTGCACCTGGGGATTTGAGATCTGCAGATCGCTGGACACGTCGCGGAAGCCCGGGAGGGTCTTCAGGCGCTCCTCCAGCTTCGGGGCGTACTCGTACAACTGGTCGGTGTCGAGGCCCTGGAGTGTGAACTGATAGAGGCTCTTGGTCGTCTGGCCGCCCACGTTGATCGCGGGCCGGTTCTGGATGAACACCCGGATGCCCGGCACGGCGGCGAGGTCTTTCCGCAGCCGCTTCATCACATCGTCAATCGTGTCGCGCTCGCCCCGGGGCTTCAGGGTGATAAACATGCGGCCCGCATTGCCCGAAGCGTTTGGACCGCCCGCGCCCACGGAGGAGGAGAAGCCGGCCACGGCGGGATCGGCCGCCACGATGGCGGCGAGCTTCTGCTGGTGCGCCTTCATATCCTCGAAGGAAATCCCCTGGGCGCCTTCCGTAATGGCAACGAGCTGGTTCAGGTCTTCCGCGGGCATGAAGCCTTTGGGCATGCTGGAAAACATCCATACCGTGAGGCCGATCAGCGGAATCAGGCTGAATACGGTGAGCAGCTTGAAGCGCATGGAAAGGCGGAGCGTCCAGGCGTACACCGCGAGCATGGCATCAAAAAAGCGCTCCAGCGTGTTGTACAGCACGCCGTGGGGCGCGTGTTCATAATCGCGGAGGAAGCGGCTGCACATCATGGGGGTCAGGGTCAGTGACACGAAACCGGAAATTAGAATCGCCATGCTGATGGTGATGGCGAACTCGTGGAGCAGCCGCCCCACGATGCCGCCCATGAAGAGCACGGGGATAAACACCGCCACGAGCGAGATGGTCATGGAGATAATGGTGAAGCCGATTTCCTTCGAGCCCTTCAGCGCGGCTTCCATGGGGGACTCGCCCTTTTCCATGTGGCGCACGATATTCTCGATCATGACGATGGCATCGTCCACGACAAAGCCCACCGAAAGGGTGAGGGCCATGAGGGACAGGTTGTCGATGCTGAAGTTCATCAAGTACATCGCCGCGAAGGAACCAACGATGGAAAGCACCAGCGCCAGCGTGGGGATGACCGTGGCCGTGAGGTTGCGCAGGAACAGAAAGATCACCATCACCACGAGGGCCACGGTGAGGACAAAGGTAAACTGCACATCGGCCACGGAGGCGCGAATGGCCTGGGATCGATCATAGAGCACGTTCAGCTTGACGGAAGGCGGCAACACGCTTTCGAACTCCGGCATGAGCCCCTTGATCGCGTCCACGATCTGAATCGTGTTCGTGCCGGGCTGGCGCTGCACCGCCAGGATCACGCCGCGCGTGTCGTTGTACCAGCTCGCGATCTTGTCGTTCTCGACGGCGTCGACCACGCGTCCCACATCCCGCAGGTACACCGGTGCGCCATCGCGCCAGGTCACGATGATGGGTTCGAAGGCCTTCGCCTCCATCAGCTCGCCGCTGGTCTCGATGGTATAGGACTGGTGCGCGCCGTGGAGGGTGCCCGTCGGCAGGTTCGTGTTCGCCCCTTGGATCGCCTGACTCACCTCGTCCACCCCGATGCCCCGCGTCGCCAGCTTGTGGGGATCCACCTGGACACGCACGGCGTACTTCTGCGAACCGTAGATCTGCACCTGGGCCACACCGGGCAGCATGGAAATGCGCTGCGACACCATGGTCTGGGCGTACTCGTCCACTTGGGAAAGGGGCAACAGGGGCGAGTTCAGCGTGAGGAAAATAATTGGCTGGTCCGCCGGGTTCAGCTTGCGCAGCGAGGGTGGATTCGGCATGTCGCGCGGAAGCTGGCGGAGTGACTGGGTGATGGCGGACTGGATATCCTGCGCGGCGGCGTCGATATCGCGATTCAGATCAAACTGAACCGTGATACTCGTCGATCCCAGGGCGTTCACCGAGGTCATGGAGGTCACGCCGGCAATGGTGGAGAACTGGCGCTCCAGCGGCGTGGCCACCGACGAAGCCATGGTCTCCGGACTCGCGCCGGGCAGGCTCGCGTTCACCGACAGCGTGGGGAAGTCTACATTGGGCAGATCGCTCACCGGCATGGCGCGATACCCCGCGATACCGACGAGCAGGATACCCACCATGACGAGGGTGGTCATGACCGGGCGGTGGATGAAGAGGGCCGAGGTGTTCATCCCGCGGGAATCTCCGCAGGCTGATCGCCATCCAGCACGCGCACCGGGCTGCCCGGCGCCACGCGCAGGTGTCCCTCGGTGATCACTCGGTCGCCCGGTTGCAGGCCTTCATCGACCACGGCGAGTCCATCGTGGGTGATACCCGCCTTGATGGGGCGCATTTCGGCCTTTTCTTCCGCCGTGACCAGGTAGACGTAGGCGCCATCCTGACCGGTCTGCACGGCCTCCGCCGGTACCGTGGTGCAATTGTCCTGGAAGCCCAGGCCCACGCGCACGCCCAGGTATTGACCCGGCCAGAGCACTTCATTCTGATTCTCAAATTCGGCCTTGAGGCGTATGGTGCTGGTGACGGTATCGACCTGGTTGTCGATGAACACCAGTCGCCCCGTGATCGGCTCCATGGCGGAGTCGGGGGCCGCCGCATAGACGGGCACTTCACCCGCAGCCATGGCCTGCCGCAGCGCGGGCAGATGATGCTCCGGAACCGTGAAGGTCACATACATGGGCGCGGTCTGGGTGATGATGACCAGCGGCTCGCTTGCATTGGCACTCACCAGATTGCCGCGATGGGCCATGAGGCTGCCCGTGCGCCCCTCCAGAGGAGCAACAATCGTACAATAGGACAGGTTCAGCTTCGCCACCTCGACCGCGGCCTCGGCCGCCCGAATATTTTCGCCGCTGGAGCGGACCGCGGCGGCGACGGCGACGGCGGAAGCCTTCAGCGCGTCCGCGGCGGTTTGGGACTGGTCGAACTCTTCCTGTGTGACGATTTCCCGGGCAAGCAGCGTTTTGTTGCGTTCCAGTTCCACCGCGGCGTTCTTCGCCTTCACTTCGTTTTCGTGCAGGTTGGCCTCGGCCTGGCTCCGCAGGGCCCTGGCACGGGCCACGTTGGCCTCCGCTTCCGCCAGCGCCGCCTCAAAGGGGCGGGAATCGATTCGGAAGAGGGGCTGGCCCTGGGTAACGCGCTCTCCCTCGGCAAAGAGTACCTCGATGATTTCGCCCGAGACTTGCGCCTTCAATTCGATGGTGGAGAGGGGCTCCGCCGTGCCGAAGGCGCTCAGCTCGACGGGCACCCGATTGGTTTCCGCCAGGGCCGCATGCACGGGGGCCGGCTGGTTCGCGCCGGGAGGTGGGCCGCCCGCCTTCTTCTGGCCGGGACAGCCCGCCAGGGGGAGTAGCGCCATGGCGCCGAGGGAGCCCGTGATGACAATCTTATTCCACTTCATCGGTCAAACTTTCCTGTTGCTTGTCCCGCCCGGATATGCCGTCCAGGGCGATGCCCCGGCGCTCGAGGAGGGTGCCCTCGGCGGCGTAAAGTTCCGTCAACGCTTCAATGTAGCGGACCCGCGCCGTCGCATCGTCCACCTGGGACTGGATCAGGTCGCGTTGCACCTGCAGCACGTCCAGGTTGGTTGCCTTGCCCACCTCGTGGCGACCCTCGATTACACGCACCGCTTCACGGCGGCTTAACACAGCCTCCGCAGTGGCGGCAAGGCGCTCCCACTGGCGCTCGACTTCCACCATGGCCTGTCGCACATCCGCCGCGATCTCTTCTTCCAACTGGGTGATATAGCCCGCGCCCCGCTCTTGCGAAAGTTGCGCCCTGAGGTGACGGGCGCGCTCCGCCCGGTTGAAGAGGGCCATCTCAAACTGAAGGCCCACACTATACGTGTCCTCATCCGAACTTGAGGTATTCGACGAAGTGGCGCTTTCGCCGCCGCTCGCCCCTTCATATTCTCCGACCAGATTGAGCTGAGGAAGTCGGCCATTGCGCGTCCGCACCACATCCAGCTCCAGGTTCGCCAGCGTCAGCCGGGCCTGGGCAAGCTCGGGCCGGTAAAGGAGTGCAAGGTCCTCGCTCTCGTCGGCATTCAGCGCCACCTCCACCACTTCGGCCTCATCCTGGGGTTCGAAGCCGACTTCCCAGCGCGGCGCGGACTCCGGATGCATCAGGCGAATCAGTTCGATACTCTGCGACTTCAACGCGGCCTGCGCATCCACCAGATCGGCCTGTCGCGCCAGGCGTTCCGCGCGGGCCGTCATCACGTCGCCCCCGAGGGCCTTGCCCACGGACTCCAGTTCTTCTTCCCGCTTCATCTGATCATTGGCCAGGGTCACGCCAAACGCGCGAATCGCGAGAACCTCCTTCGCCAGCGCCAATTCCCAGTAGGCCCGCTCCGTTTCACGCACCACGTCGAGCACCGCCCGGCGAAACTCGTGCTCCGACTGGGCTGCGATGTTTCTTGCCTGACGCAGCGCGGCAAGATTGGTTTCCATGCCCGCGCCGCGAAGGAGGGGCTGGGAAACGCCTGCGGTCCATGTGTGCTGAGACGAATCGCCACCGGGATTATGGTCCAGCGTTGTGCCCGCGCCGGTGAGGAAAAGCAGCGTGCCCGTGGGGAGAAACTGCTGCACTTCTACCGAGCCCGAGTTACCCACGACCGTGCTGTCGTTGTCCCCGTTCAGCGCGTCGATCGATTCGTTCAACCGCTGCACACTGGCCAGCAAATCGGCCACATTGTCCGGCGTCAACTGTTTGCTGGCGGTGGTTCCGCCTGAAGTGGCGGTTCCCGTGCTGCTGAAACCCAGGCTCTGACGCGTGCCGCGCCCCCGGGATATCTGCGCCAGGAGGCGCGGATCAAAAACCGCGCGGTTCTCGTCGATGTACGTTGCGTCTATTTCCGGGCCGAAGCGCGCCACTTCGATGCGCCGGTTGTTCAGCAAGGTCGTGAGAATGGCGCCATCCCGCGTCAGCGTCACCGGGCCGGAGAGCTCCGCCGGAAGCGCCAGGGATTCCGCCCGCGATTCGAGCGAGGCCGGCGCCTCGATGGCGGCCTTGGCCAGTGGGGGCGGCGCGACGGTCTCCGGCGTCCAGCTTGTTTCCGTGTGCGCGCAGCCGGCCAGCATGGCGACCAGGGCGAAGGCGGCGCTCCACCTGTTCAAGTTCACAGCGCGCATGCGAGCCCCCGCGTTCCACCGCGCGCTTTTTCGTTCTCTACACCACATTCGAAGGTCCCATTGCAGAATAATTCAACCAAAACATGATGGCTCCGGTGTTCCTTTGGAAAATCCAGCAGGTCGCGCGTGCGCGTGCGCAGCATGCCCAGCAGGTACATGGCCATGACGTCCACCGGAAGATCCGGTCGCACCACACCTTCGTCTACACCCTGCTTCAGAATCTTTACTGTGGCCTCGACCAGCTTCCTGCGCCGTCGGCCCCAGCGTTGCATCAACTTGCCCTTCGCGCCGCCCGGCATCCACGCCGCCTCCGCCTGGATAATGTTGAACATCTCGATGCGACGCTCAAAGAAGGATGATACTTCTTCGCACATGGCCAGCAGCCGCTCCATGAAGGGGGCATCCGGCGCGCCATGGCGCTCCACCACTTCGCAGAGCTCGTCGAAGCCCGATGTCGCCACCTGGAAGAACAGATCGTCCTTGTCTTCGAAGTACAAGTAAATGGTGCCCTTGCCCACCTTCGCCGCCTGAGCCACCTCCTGCAAGGTGATTTCGTGAAAGCGCCGGTGCTTGAACAGTTTTTCCGCCGCGTCCAGGATGCGTTCCCGCTTGTCCCTTTTCTCCATACTCATCCCTTTCGCCAGAACTGACCGGTCAGTCTGAGATCAGAGACAATAGCAGAGCCGCGGGGGTTTCGAGAAATTCCTGGCTGCGAAGGTGCATTCGCCGTCGGGAAGAATTGCTGTCAATGAATGCGCCTCTCCACGCCGAATACGCGAAGGCGTCGGGACTATCGCACTATTAACGGTCGTTGGACCGCTTCGCCTCTTAGAGGGGCAGGTCAGAAAGCCTGGGTGAGAATTATTCCGCCTGAATGAAGCGCGATGCCCGCCGAGCGGTGGCGCTGTGTCAAAGCCCCCGTGAACCAGGTCGCGATACGCCCGGCGCGGGTGCTATGGTTATAAGATGTACGTATGAACAAGCGGGAGATGAAAACATGCTTATTCGCTCACTATTGCTCGTGACACTGGCCCTGGCCGCGTCACACGTTCACGCCGCATCCCTCTATGCCGGCGCGTCCATGCTCAGCATCACCCCGGATCGCCCCGTGGCGCTCGACGGCCAGTTGTCCACGCGAATTTCGCAGGGGGTGGAGAGCGAGTTGACCGCTTCGGCGCTCGCGCTGGAATCGCGGGATGGCGAGACGACTGTCGGCCAGGCCCTTTTTGTGGCCTGCGATCTTGTCGCGATTCGGGAAGGCGTGATCGACGAGGTGCGCGCGGCGCTGGCCCCGCGATTGCCGGGCTTCGATGTGCGGAAGATGATCCTCAGCGCGACCCACACCCACACGGCGCCGTCGCTGACGGAGGGCCACTATCTGATTGAGGTGGAGGGCGTGATGACGCCGACCGAGTACCGGGCTTTCCTGGTGGAGCGCGTGGTTCAGGTGGCGGAGTCCGCCTGGAAGTCGCTGCAACCGGCCCGGGCGGGCTGGGGGCTGGGCCACGCGGTGGTGGGCTACAACCGGCGCATGCTCAACGCGGACGGCACGGCGGTGATGTATGGGCCCGTGCAGCGCGATGATTTTCGTGGTGTGGAGGGGCCTGAGGACCACGCGGTGGAAACGCTCTTCTTTTGGGACGCGAAGGATCAGTTGATCGCTTCCACCGTGAATGTGGCCTGTCCCTCGCAGGAGGTGGAGAGCGCCATGTATGTCAATGCCGACTTCTGGGCGCCGGTGCGCGCCGGACTTCGCGCGAAGCATGGCGAGCACCTCGTGGTGCTCGGCTGGGCCAGTGCGTGCGGCGATATCTCGCCCCACATCCGCTACCGGCAGGCGGCGGAGGATCGCATGCGCGAATTGCGCGGCCTGAGCCGCCTCGACGAAATCGCCCGCCGCGTCATTCTTGCGTGGGAGGAGGCGCTCGAGGGAGCGAAGAAAGATATCAAGACTGATCCGCCCCTGAGCCACACCGTGCACGCCCTGGGCCTGCCCGAGCGGATGGTGACCAAGGAAGAGTACGAAGCGGCAATACGCGAGCGGGACGAATCCGCGAAGGACCCGAAACTCAGTCGCCGTACCGTGTGGCAGCAGCGCGTCCTCGATCGCTACGCGCGCCAGCAGGCCGAAGGTGCGAAGCCCTATCCGGTGGAGATGCATGCCGTCCGCCTGGGTGACATTGCCATCGCCACCAATCCCTTTGAGCTCTTCATGCAGTACGGCATCCAGATGAAGGCCCGGAGCAAGGCGCTCCAGACTTTCCTCATCCAGCTTGCGGGTCCCGGCACCTACGTGCCCACGCCCATCGCGGCCAAAGGGGGCGGGTACAGCGCCATCGTGCAGAGCAACGAAGTCGGCCCCGAAGGCGGCCAGATGCTGACGGACGAGACCGTGAAGGCGGTGAATGCGTTGTGGGCCGAGTGAGGTGGGGGATTCACTGTGTACCTCAGTTTATGCAGATCCGAGGCGATAAGACAGTCCATCAAAGGTCGGTCCTGACTATGATCTTGCGGAGTCCAACGATTCGAGGCGTGAGAGCCAGCGATCAAAATGGGGACACCGGTTCCGAAGCTCAACTAGACCGATTTCCCGCAGAACATTTACCGACGCGGATGGCTTCCGCCCCGCGTATTCGGGTATTCGCGCTTCGATCCGTTTGGAAGGGGCGGTGGAGGGGCCGTCATTTATGGACTCGGGATCCAAATTACCAGACTCCGCAATCAATTCCTTAATCTCCCGAACACGTCCGGGAAACTCGGAAGTCAAGGCCCCAGGCGAACTAAAGATCAGCGCCTCATACTCGTGAAGCTGTACGTAGGGAATGAACAATTTCCGGTCCAAGTCGTTGAGCTGGGCCGCGATGTCGTTCAGCAATGCATCTTCCACTGTCGCGGCCCGTTCGGGAATGTGTTTCGCCGCCGCTTGCGCCCTGCCGGGCCACGTGTATGGCATCCCGTAGTAGTCGAACATGGTCGTCACGTAGACGCGCCGCCCAGGGTTGCCCTGCCTGAGGAAATTGACAATGTCCCTTCGGGCGCGCTCCCAGCCGCAAATGCCACTCTTGTGTCCCGGCCTTCCCACGCGTGTCGCGCTGATATAAATCCCTCGCTTTGCGAAGTGCTCCGCGAGAATCTGCTCCACGAAGTTCTGCTCACTCACCCCTTCCACTACCGCGTAGAGTTCAACCAAAACGAGGCCCCCCGGCGAATACGTTCTTTTCCCAAAGTTCTCCCAGCGTGTAATTCTCAAGCCATTGCGCGTAGTCCGCGAGAGAAAGGTGTAGAAATCGGGAGGACCCATTTGCGGTGGATACCGGCCTGATATCGTCCACTTCGAAGTGGTTAACGAGCGTTTCGGATTGAGTCGCGAGGATCACTTGGGATTTGCCCGCCACACCGCGCACGAGACCGGCGAGAATCGCGAGCGCCATGGGGTGGAGGCCGAGTTCGGGTTCGTCAATGATGATCACCGGCGGCAGCAGTTCCGGGGGTTGCAGGAACAAGGTCGCCAAGGCCATGAAACGAAGTGTGCCGTCGGAAAGTTGATGGGGGCCCATGAGATGGTCGAGGCGAGTGCGATCTCTCCAATTCAGGAGGATGGAGTTCGCATTCAGTGTTGAGGGCGCCAACTCGAACCCGCCAAACTGAGGACACACCTGCTGTATCGTATGTACGATAAGCTCATAGTAGTCGCTGTGGTTCAATCTTAATCCAAAAAGGAAAGCCGCGAGATTGCCTGCGTCGCCCCTGAGACGCGCAGCGTCCTCAATATAGCTCGCTTTGCGAATGCGGGCGTTCTCTGTGGTGTCGTGAAACTGGTATGTGCGGCAACCACGCAGCAGGCGGTGGAGACCATTGTCGAACGCGCGGCTGTGGGTTCGTCCAGTACTCAAGTGGCTTTCCAGTCGCCCGGCCATTCCCGTGTCGGACGAGTCGTGCACATTCGACTTCTTGAGTCGGACCTCCCAATTTTCTATGGGAATGTTGAGCGTATCCGGCGCGGCGGCGGACATGGTCACGGTGTATCGGCTCGCAATTTCAACTGATTCGGATTCAATCGTGAACGTGAGACGGGGCGTGGCGCGCGGTCCGAAGTGAAGTAAGGACTCTGCCCCGCCATTTCTCCCCACGAAATCCTGAAGCGTACCCGTCAACATGGCATCCATCAGTCGGAAAAGGGTAACCACATTGCTCTTGCCCGCGCCATTGGCCCCCAATAGCACGGTCACATTGCTCAAGCGCATTTGGTTCCCGCCGGTCGAATCGTCCGGTGCCGACGCCGCGAATGATTTGAATCCTGAAACGGTCAGGGTAGTCAGTTTCTGATCAGGCATGTCAATTGGTTCCGTGTGCATCGAAGGTCGGGATATGGAGCCCGTGTCCCTCGTGGATATGGACGAACGTCGCTTAGTCGATCGCACGTCGGACCCCGGATATCAGCATACTCGCGCCAATTTCGGTCGCATACGCCAAGCCGTGTTTGGATTCTAACAACGGGACGGAGTTTCGTCAAGGCGCGGGCCAGCGATTCCATGCAGCTTGAACGCAAAAACCCCGAGCATCATGAATAAACACGATTCTCGGGGCTATTTACTTTAATGGTACCTGGAGAGGGGATCGAACCCGCGACCTCTGGATCCACAATCCAGCGCTCTAACCAACTGAGCTACCCAGGCCTGTCATCTACCCGTCACCCCCTGTATGCACATGGCATTTCGGGCGGTGTGAATAGAAGGCAAAGTATACGAAGCAACGGCGGGAAATTGCAAGTTTTTCTCCCCGGCCCCGGTCGGGTGTGGTGTTGTTGAGTATTGTTATTTGGATATGGTATAAATAACGCGGCAAGGCGGGAGCGGGCGTCGGACCCGTGTCCACGCTACCGCTGGCGGGCCGTCTTCACGTATTATCGGGCGGATAGTTTTTCGGATTTACCCTGGAGTTTCGCGAAATGGAAAATGTTGTCATCATTGGTTCGGGCCCGGCGGGATACACGGCGGCGCTCTATACAGCGCGGGCCGATCTGAATCCCCTGATGTTGGAAGGCGAGCTGAGCAAGGATATTCTTCCCGGCGGCCAGCTCATGACGACCACCGAGGTGGAGAATTTTCCCGGTTATCCCGATGGCGTCACCGGCCCGGAGATGATGGAGCAGTTCAAGAAGCAGGCGGCGAAATTCGGGACGCGCTTCCTGTACAAGACGGTCACGAAGGTGGACTTCTCGTCCCGCCCCTTCAAGGTCTATTCCGGCGAGGAGGTCTGGGAGGCGAAGACGGTGATCATCGCCACGGGCGCCACGGCGAAGTACCTGGGCCTGGAGTCGGAGTCCAAGTTTGAGAACCGCGGCGTGTCCGCCTGCGCCACCTGCGACGGCGCCCTGCCGCGCTTCCGAAACAAGCCCCTGGTGGTGGTTGGCGGCGGCGACACGGCGATGGAAGAGGCGCTGTTTCTCACGAAGTTTGCCAGCAAGGTTCATGTGGTGCACCGCCGGGATAAGTTCCGGGCGAGCAAGATTATGGGTGATCGTGTTATCAACCATGAAAAGGTGCAGGTGGAATGGAACACGACCGTAGACGAGGTGCTGGGGAATGACAAGGACGGCGTGACCGGTGTTCGTCTGAAGGATGTGAATACGGGCGAGACGCGGGAGGTGGAGTGCACGGGCTATTTCGCGGCCATCGGCCACAAGCCCAACACGGACATCTTCAAGGGCATCATCGACCTGCACGACAACGATTACATCGCCACGAAGCCCGGCACGAGCTACACGAACGTGGAAGGCGTCTTCGCCTGCGGCGACGTGCAGGACCACGTCTACCGTCAGGCAATCACCGCCGCGGGCAGCGGTTGCATGGCCGCCATCGACGCGACCCGCTGGCTGGAGTCCCAGGAAGGCTGAGCCGCTCCGGAGAACAACTTAAGCCCGCCCGGAAAACCCCAGGGAGTTCCGGGCGGGTAATTCTTTTTCCGGCGTCCGGCCCAAGGCCGGGGGATGCCGCGATTCGGTGGTTTAGAGGCTCTGGATGCCGAAGAGACCGAGAATTGCTTCGATCACGGCCACGATCTGAAGGATTACGTCCAGAACAACTTCAATGTTAAATGCCATCTTCGGTGCCATGCTCTTGTCTCCTTAGAATTTTTCTTGACGCAACTATGGACGTGGTTCGTCCGATGAAACCGGCGATACTGTAGTACACCCTTCAACACCGGCGCACCTTCTTGCCAGCGTCCCCGTTTCTTAGTGTTCACAGTATACCAAGGTTCTGCCATAAAAACACCTGTGTTCCGGTCGCCGACTGGACCAGTTTGGCATGGCAATCCGGGCTCTGCTATCGTAGCCCGAAATGCGGGACGCACCGATACCGCCCCGCGACTTGGCCATCTGAAATCCAGGACACCATCATGGGACGAGACACCGTAAGTTTTTCCTGCCATCACACCGGACATTGTTGCACCGACGTGGTATGCCTTCCCACGCCCTGGGACGTCATCCGCATCGTACGGCAGGAAGGGGCGGATCCCTATGAGTTTCTGGAGTTCATCCGACCGGGTGAGATTCAGGGGGTGACCAAGGGCGATCCCACCTGGCTGAAGGTTGGGAAGGAACGCTTCATGATGGCCCTGAAGCGGGGCAAGAAGGGCTGCCACTTCCTCGACAAGAAGACCCGCTATTGCTCGATCTACGAATCCCGCCCCATCCTCTGCCGACTGTACCCTTTCAAGCTCGAAGAGTTCCGGGACGGCTCCTTCAAGGGCTTTTCACTCCATAAGGATGTGGGCTGCCCGAAGCACCGGGATGGCAAAGTGGATACCATTCCGCTGTACGAACTCTATCTGGATGACAGCATTCACCAGCGTGATTACAATGATCTGGTGGAGGTGTTCAACAGTCGGGACTATGAAGGCAAAGCCCCGGAAGACTTCATCAAGATGTTTGTGGAGTTTGTGAAGACGAAGTCATCGGAGAAGGGTAGTGGCGCGCGTCGTGCCGCCAAAAGCGGAAATTAATACAGAAAAAATCAATAAAAGCTACGGAAACGGCCTATCAAATCTTCCGTATTGATTTCGTATTATCAATATTGTATTGACTGATTCCGTCCGCCGGTGCTATAGTGGGCCACCCTTCGACGGGAACCTAATCGCCCCACAGAGGCATACTACAACGAAACGAGGCGATCGTTACACGGAAATTCTTGACGTAGCCGTGTTCTCCCAGACGCCATCCCAGCGCGCTTCGATTCTCTACAGGAGCCTTTACATTTATGAAACGTTGGACCGTGATGCTTATTCCCCAGGATCGGGGCGGCACACAGACATTTTCCCTGGCCGCCTATCATTTCTGGACCGGAATTGCGGTACTCTCCCTGCTGGCTTTCTTTTCGGCATTCTTTTTCCAGCGTCATCAGGTCATCGCCGCTCAGGCGGCGGTGCTCCAACAGCAGAACAAGACGCTCCAGTGGGAACTGGAAGCCCCCCAGCCCGTGGCCGAGGCCCCCGTGGATACGGAAAAGGACCTGCGCGCGCTGGAGGAATCGCTCCGCCGGGAGTATGAAGCGAATCTCGCCACCATCACCGCGGAATTGACCGAACTCCTCGACATGGAGGCTCAGGCCCGTTCCATCACGGGTATCGCGCCCCGGGAAAAGGGCGAGGAGACGGAATCCACCGCCACGGGCGGCGGGCAGGGCGGCGCTCCTTCGGGCTATCAGCCCGTGGCGCACGCCGGTATTGGCCACGAGTTTCGCCCGCCCCACATCATCTATGGCATGTCCCGCCCCTCGGCCGACCTGATTCTTCAGGAAATTCGCGTCCGGCAGAAGAGTCTATCCGAGCTGGTGATGGACGGGAAGGCCATGAAGGACAAGCTGACCCGCATCCCGGCCATCTGGCCGCTGGTGAATGGCGCGGGCAAGATCACCTCTCGTTTCGGCTATCGCCGCGATCCCTTCCACCGCCGTGTGCGCCATCACGATGGCACGGACGTGGCCGCGCCGACGGGCACCAAAGTGCGCGCGACGGCCCGGGGTACGGTAACCTTTGCCGAATATGACCAGTTTTATGGAAATCTCATCAAGATCGACCATGGCGGTGGCCTGGAAACCTGGTACGCCCACCTTTCCAAGATTAGTTCCCAGGTAGGGGATGTGGTGGATCGGTCGACCGTAATTGGCAATGTGGGCAGCACGGGTCGCAGTACGGGAGCCCACCTCCACTACGAAGTACACGTGGATGGCGCGCCGGTTGACAGTGAGAAGTATATGACCGAGTAGGGGGCAATCCGGGGGGCTGGTCGCCTTCTCGCAATTTTTTGGCCATTCATGTACAATTCAGGGCACTACTATCCTGTAAAGGCTGGTGCTCGCGGCCCCGTCTGGCGTGTGTCGCGGGTTGACGCACGCGTCCCATCCGGCCCAACGCGCCCCACGGTCGCAACAACGGAAACCTGACATGCTCGAATCACGGAAATCGAAGACCTACAACGAGAACAAAGTTGTAAGCATCATCGGCCAGGGCACCACGATAAAAGGCGATATCAGCTCTCAGGGCACGATCCGCATCGAAGGAACGGTCTCGGGCAATATCCAGAGCGGCGATACCATCGTTGTTCAGGAAAGCGGCAAGCTGAAGGCCGACCTCGTCGCGGGCCAGATCATAATCAGCGGCGAAGTCCACGGCAATGTCCTCGCCCATGAACGCCTGGAGATCTGTGCCGGCGGTAAAGTGGTGGGGGACATCACCTCGCCCCGCGTGAGCATTGCCGAGGGCGTGCTTTTCGAAGGGAAGTGCACGATGAAAGCGCCCGGCGAATCCCAGGCCCCTGCCAAGGTCCAGGGTGGGCAGCAGCAGGCGAAAGCGAAGGAAAGTTAAACCGAGTTGCTCACGACGCGCGGGTCATTTCCGGCCACTCTTCAGACTGATCGGTCGGATCCGACTGATCGGTCTGATTAGAGTCGACTGGCGTTCTTGAAGCACCAACGTCTCAGTTAACTTTTCATTCTTTAACCTTCATCCTCCATCATGCCGACTGTAACGCCCCCCAAATCCGCAAAAATTCTCGTCGCCATGAGTGGCGGGGTGGACAGTGCCGTCACCGCGTCGCTACTTTCCAAGGCGGGCTATGATTGCGTCGGGGTGACCATGCGGCTGGTGCCGGAGCATGAGGGCAAGTCCGTCTTTGAGCCCTGCTGCGGCCTCGAAGCCGCCGAAGACGCCCGGCGCGTCTGTGAGAAGGTGGGCATTCCCCACCAGGTGATGCATGCCGTCGATCGCTTTGATCGCGACATCATCTCCCACTTCGTGGAGGAATACCAGCATGGCCGCACGCCCAATCCCTGTGCCCGGTGCAATCGCATGATCAAGTTCGGCGCGCTCTACCAGTGGGCCGACAAGATCGGGGCGGACTACATCGCCATGGGCCACTATGCCCGGCTGGAACAGCGGGGTAATCGCTATTCCTTGCGGCGTGCGGTCCATCTTCCCAAGGACCAGAGCTATGTGCTCTCCCCGCTGACCCAGGCGCAGTTGCGCCGGGCGTGGTTTCCCCTCGGCGAGATGACGAAAGAGGAAGTGCGCGATCACGCGTGGGGCCTCGATTTCGCCATGGCCACCAAGAAGGAAAGCCAGGAGATCTGCTTCATTCCCCACCGGGACTACGCCGGTTGGATTGAAGGCCGTGCCGAGGCCATGCCGGCGGGTCCCATCAAGACCACGGACGGAAAGATCGTCGGTACCCACAACGGGCTCATGCACTACACGATCGGGCAGCGGCGCGGGCTGGGCGTAAGCAGTGATCGGCCCTACTACGTGGTGCGTCTGGACACCGCCGAGAATGCCGTGATCGTGGGCCATGCGGAAGAGACCTTTTCCGCCGCGTTTCGAACCGGCCCCGTGTGCTGGGGCGGGCTTCCCCGGCAGGAGGCTCCGTTTGAGTGCCTGGTTCAGTTGCGCTCCCGCCATCAGGCGGTTCCCGCAACGGTCCGGCCCGATCTGCGCGGCGCGGAAGTGGAATTTCACGTTCCGGAGCAGGCCGTCACCCCGGGGCAATGGGCGGTATTTTACGACCTCGAGGGATTCGTGCTGGGGGCCGCCATCGTGCAGGGTTTCCGCCTGGCCCGGCCGGAGGAATGCCTGGGGCTTCGCGGCGCGGCATCCGCTTAGAAGTACGAGGCGCCTCCCCGGATCAGATCCGAAATCTCCACGTAGCCCAGCGAGTCCGCCATGTCCGCCGCCGTCATACCATCGATACACTCGTCGCGCTTATAGGGGTCGGCGCCGCGGCTCAGGAGCAATTCCACGATTTCCTGATTGCCCGTAACACAGGCCCAGTGCAGCGGCGTCATGCCCATGTTGCTTTCGGCATTCACATCACAGGACTCCAGCAAGGCCGCCACGGTCGCAATATGTCCTTCGCGCACCGCCTTATGCAGGGGGGTCTCCAGCAGGCTGTCGCGCTGGCTCGGGTCCGTGCCAATACGCAGGAGGGAGTGAATGGCGTCGGTGAGGCCCAGGTAGGCCGCCCGGTGCATCGGGGGGGCCTTCTTGTCCATTTCCCGTTCGTCATCGCGCACTTGCCGCAGCATCATTTCCGCCAGCGCCATGTGCCCGCTGCCAAAAGCGCGGTCCAGAGGAGTCTTTCCGTCGTCGTCGAGTGTATGTAGCCAAACTGCTTTCACAGGCGGTACCTCCGTGGTTAGTTTCAACGCCTGATTCGTTTAAGCAATTGCGATGCCAACTTAAGAGACCGATATGACACCGCATTTGCCGCTGCCTAACCTGATGATATAGTGGCACTTAGTCATGCTGAGGTCGCGAAGTGTTCGAATGTGGAATACACCTCCCATGACCCGAATGCGGCCAAAGCGTCTGGAGACTGACAATGTGACAACATTTCGTCGACAACCGCATGCGAGCCGCACCCAACCCGAAAGCGTTTCCAGTGCGATTGCCCTGGGTTTTTCCAAAGATGGTAATTCCCTTTACGTTGTGGTAATCTACCGTATATTGAGGTGTACACGTCTCGCGTGCTCGTATATTGTTGTTGTGCTCTGCGACCACTGTGGTGACTGCGGCCCAGGCCGTACTGGCTGTAGCGTGCTGATCCAGATTTTGGAGTGACCGTGTTCATACCATTCCTGCGGGTATTTCCGCTGTGCGGACTGGCATTCGCCCTCTTTGGGTGCGAAGCGCCGCTTCCACCGGCCCCGCCGCCCGAGGTAACGGAACCTTCGGGAGACTCCTGGGCCGAGTGGCGGTCCATAGCGGATGCGGCCCCGATGGAACGTGATATGGAGCGGGCGGTGGCCCTCAGCAGCGCCCTGGCGTCGTCCGAGGCGGGCCTGGCTCCGATGGTGGAGTATGTGGGGGATCCCACAGTTCCGGCCGACAAGAAGATTGTCGCGATTATCTGTCTGACGACCCAGCGGGACCGGCTGGCGCCTTTTGAAGAGCGTCTACTCGGCTGGACCAGTCAGGAGCGGGATGAAGAGACGCGCAAGATGGCGACCCATGTTCTTGGGATGCTGAGCACGCCCGGTGCGCTGGAACGAATGAAGATGTTGCTGGCGGACCGCCAGCGCCCGGTTCGCGAGACGGCGGTGGGGGTGTTGTTAAGCTTTCACCCCGAGCTGGTCCAGGAGCAACTGCAGCGGTTCTGGGATGATCCCGAAACCAGCGCGTCCATCCGCGAGCAGGTTGTTCTGGGTATGCCGCCTCACCTGGTGGAACCCTTCATCGGGATTTATGGAGAAGCGGTGCTCGACACCCGGCTGTCCGCCACCGCGCGACTGAAATCGGTAAGTGTGCTCGGGCAACTTGGCGCCCGTGAGCATGTTGAGATACTGAGAAAATGTGTAGATAATGACCCGGACGAAGTGGTGAAGGAGCGGGCGCGCGGTGCGCTTGCCCTGCTGGAAGCCGCTTCCGGCCTGGAACCCGTGCCCCCCGGGCAGGGCGAGGCCGAAGCCCTTCCATCAGCCGCCACCCCGTCCGGCCCCCCGGCCTGATTCCGGGAAGGAGCGCCCAGGTGTTATTTGGAAAACGACGTGATCTGCCCCCCTCCGGGAAGGAAGGCGGCGCCCGCCCGGCCGTCGAGCCCGAGCTGTATGTCGTTGCCTATGAAAGCATGCTGAAGGGCAATAAAGTCCTCCGCAAGGGCAAGCCCATCCGCCAGGTGGCCATCGTCGTCGAGGGGACCGTACGCCTTGTGACCAGCGGAGATCGCGTGGACCGGCGCACCTTCGAGGCGCTCATCGGCGCGGGCGTTCTTCCGCCCCCCGGAGGTCCCCGGCACGGCGAATCGCCCAGCCCACGGACCCTGCCCGTACCCGAGGACTAAGTCGTGGCGGGGACCAGCCCCAGGCGGCCCGACCTGTCCCTCTCCATGATCGTGCGCAACGAGGCCGGGCGTCTTCCCGCGTTCCTCGATGCCCTGGGCGACTTGGTTGATGAGATCTGCATTACCGACACCGGTTCCGAGGACGACACCCTTTCCCTGCTTCGCGATCGGGGCTGTGTGACCTCCAGCTTCCCCTGGCGCAACGATTTTTCCGCCGCGCGCAATGCCGCCCTTCGGCCCTGCACGGGGCGATGGATTCTCAGCCTCGATGCGGACGAGCGAATCGCGCCCCAAGACCGGGTGGCCCTTCGCGCCCTTGTCGCCGGCCCTCCGGATCGGTGCTACCGGCTTGTGACGCGCAACTACACCGACGAATCAACCGCGAGCGGCTTCGTGTGGGCCCAAGGGGAGGACGCTCGTGCGGCGGGGTTTCGTGGTTGGTTTCCCAGCGCCAAGGTGCGCCTCTTTCCGAATTTGCCCGGTGTCGCCTTTGAGGGGGCCGTTCACGAGCTTGTTCATTGTTCTCTGGAGCGCCTTGGGGTCCAGGTTGCCGACGCTTCCGTGCCCGTTCACCACTACCCCCACCTCAACCAGTCGCCCGAAGCCCGCGTAAGAAAACAGAACCTCTATCTGGAGCTCGGCCTCAAGAAAGTGGCCGAGAACCCGCGGGACGCCCGGGCGCGCCACGAACTCGGCGATCAATATGTCGATATGGGGAAACTGCCCCAGGCCCTGGAGAGCTACCGGGAGGCCGTCCGCCTCGACCCCGGCAACCCCATGTGGCTGCGCGATCTCGGCGGCGTGCTTCTCTTGCTTGGGCAGTTGTCCCCGGCAGTGCAGGCCCTGGAACTTTCCTTACGCCTCGACGCCGGGAGCGAAGAGGCCTGGCGCAACCTGGGCGTGGCCCGCGTGCGCCTGGATGATTGGCCCGGGGCGCGGGACGCCTTTGCCCGCGCGCAGGCCCTGAATCCGGAGCACCCGGAGAATCAGCGCTATCTGGCCATCGCGGCACAAGCCTGCGGTGATCGCCCGCAGGCCCTGGCGCTGCTGTCCCGGCTTCTTGAGCGCCACCCCGCGCACGTGGAAGCCCGCACGCTTTATGAGCGGTTGTTATCGGATGAATAGTACAGTTGATAGTTGATAGTTGACAGTTGATAGTTGATAGTTGGCTCTGCGGCATCCTCCATCCTCCATCCACCATCCTTCAACCTTCATCCTTCAACCTTCAACCTTCAACCTTCAACCTTCATCCTTCATCCTTCATCCTTCCCACTAAAGTCCTCCCCCATCTCTGCCGATAGTCTTAATCGAAGCGAGCCCGCCGCAGCGCGGTCGCCTCAGCCAATGCACGGATGCAGCGGCTAACCCAGTCACGGAGGATTGTCATCATGGGTCTTCGCATTAATACCAACGTCGCTGCCCTCAATACGAGCCGCATCCTGCGGCACAACACGTTGCAGCTCAACAAATCCCTCGAACGCCTGTCCAGCGGTCTGCGCATCAATCGCGCAGCGGATGACGCCGCCGGTCTCGCCATCGCCGAAAGTTTCCGCTCCCAGGTGCGCGGCAGCCGCGTGGCGGCGCGAAACGCGCAGGACGGTATCAACCTGGTGCAGACCGCGGAAGGCGCGCTGACGGAATCGTCCAATATTCTCCAGCGTATTCGCGAACTGGCCATCCAGGCGGCCAACGGCACCAATAGCGCGGCGAACCGCCGGTCTCTCGACCTGGAAGTGCGGCAGTTGCTCGACCAGTTGGACGATATCGCGCTGGATACGAACTTCAACGGTGTGGGCGTTCTGAGTTCCGCGCAGACGGTAACCTTGCAGACGGGCCCGCAACAGGGCCAGACCCTGCTGGTTTCGGTGAGCGGCGCGCGCACCAGCGACCTGGGTGTGTCGGCGGTGAACATCTCCTCCGTCGCCAGCGCGGTAGGCGCCCTGAGCACGGTGGATGCGGCACTCCAGAGCATCAACAACCTCCGGGCCGCTCTCGGTGCGTTGCAGAACCGCCTCGAGTTTACCATCGCGACCCTCGGCATTCAGGAAGAAAACGCGGCGGCCTCGGAAAGCGCAATCCGCGATGCGGACGTCGCCCTCGAAACCCAGGCATTCACCCGCAACCAGATTCTGGTCAGCGCTGGCACGACCGTACTGGCCCAGGCCAACATCGTCCCGCAGACGGCCCTCCAGTTGCTCGGCGGATAAGCGGTTCCCTCAAAAACTTTATCGTGACTGGATTGCCCGGCGTCTCCGCGCCGGGCTTTTTCGTGGTGCGCCCGGTTTGAGCGTACCTTCGTTTAACCATGTGGGCTTCTCGAGGCGAGAATCGTCCAGAAATCGCGGGCACAGGCAATCTCCCGGCAATTGTTCGCGAAGTCGCTTCGAATCAGTAATCACCGGTAGAACCGGGGGTATGAGGAAGGCCCCTGAAAGGGGGCGGCTAATCCAGGTACAGGTCCAATCCGCCAGAGCCTTTGGCTTCCATACGAGTGAAACGTGGTGAAGCGCGGGTCGAGATTTCCGGACCGCTTATCCGGACCACGACATTGCCAATCCGCAAAGCGGATGTCAGAATCATGTGGTATTGCCCTACCATCCGCTTCGCGGATTCAAACGGATGGCGAAGCGTCAACCTGGGACTTACGCCCCAGGCTATTGACTGCCGCTCCTGCGGAGCTAATACCGTTGCCCACGTGGGAAGCTCATCGCGAATCATACCTCTGGCGCTTTCACCCCGATCAATGTAACGGCGGAGCCCGATGAATTTGCCAGCAAGGTCCAACAGTACGCCCGATCCGGATGAGCCACCCTTCTCTTGAAGAAGAACGTCTTTGGGGTCGATCGTCACTTTTTGATTAACACTCCGTTCTTCGGTGCGCTCCTTGGTCATTACGCTTTCAGGCGACCACGGAAACGAAAGAAACTCACGGATGCGTGGGTACACCGTCCGCTTGCATCGGAGACAGATGAATGGCATGATGCCCCGCGCCTCCTACTCCGATCCGACCAGAATTGCTGAGAGTCTGAATACAGGCATCTCGTTTGAACCCACAGGTACTCTCCCCATGAAGTCCCACGTTGCGTTTCGTCTCACAATATTCCTGTTCAGTCTCGCCGCCCCAATCGCCCACGCGCGCGATACCCATCCAAACGTTATCATCATCTACACCGACGATCAGGGTTCGGCCGACGCCGGTTGTTATGGCAGCTCCGATATCAAGACGCCCGCGATTGATCACCTGGCGGCCACGGGCCTCCGATTCACGCAGTTCTATGCGCCGGCCCCGGTGTGCTCACCGTCACGCGCGGGGCTGCTAACGGGACGCTATCCCCTGAGCGCGGGCGTGCCGGGCAATGTCTCTTCCACGCGGGGCGAGGCCGGCATGCCGCCGGACCGGGTGACGATTGCGGAGATGCTGAAGGGCGCGGGTTACGCCACGGCGCACATCGGCAAGTGGCATCTGGGCTTCACGCCCGAGACGATGCCCAACGGTCAGGGTTTCGACCATTCCTTCGGCCACATGGGGGGCTGTATCGACAACTACTCCCATTTCTTCTACTGGTCTGGACCGAATGTGCACGACCTGTACCGCAACGGAGTCGAGGTGCATCACGACGGCGAATATTTTCCGGATCTGATGGTGGAGGAGGCGGGAGATTTCATGGCGGCCCACCGCGAGGAGCCCTTCTTCATCTACTTCGCCATGAACGCGCCGCACTACCCCTACCAGGGCGAACCCGAGTGGCTGGACACGTATGCGGCGGCGTCGATGGCCTATCCGCGCAATCTCTACGGGGCGTTTCTGAGCAGCGCGGATGCGCGGATCGGCGCGCTGGTGGCGCGGGTGGAAGCCCTCGGGCTTGCGGAGGACACCATTATCATCTTTCAGTCCGATCATGGCCACTCCGTGGAAGAGCGCGCCCACTTCGGCGGCGGCAGCGCGGGGTCGCTTCGCGGCGCCAAGTTCAGCATGTTCGAAGGGGGACTTCGCGTGCCCGCCATCATTCGCTGGCCCGGGAAAATCGAAGGTGGAGCCGTTCGGACTCAACTGGCCCACGGATGCGATTGGCTTCCCACCATTGCCGACCTTTGCGGGGTCGAACTGCCCGGGTCGTCCCTGGATGGAAAAAGTCTTGCCGCCGTGATTGCATCGGCGGAAGCGCCCACCCCACATAGCGTTCTTCACTGGCTGACCGGGTCGGTGGAACAGGGGCAGTGGGCGGTGCGGGAAGGCGACTGGAAGTTGATCGGGAATCCTCAGGACCCGACCCTGCCTCCGGGGGAGTCGCTGCCGTCGCACTACCTCGTAAATCTGGCAAGAGATCCGGAAGAACGTGAAAACCGCAGCGCGTCGGACCCGGAGCAATTGGCGCGGCTGAAAGCGCTGCACGAGGCCTGGCTTCAGCGGGCTGTGGCGGGCCCGTGACGCGCCGCCGTTTGTAATTACCGCCAGACCCGGCATACACTCAAGCGGCAGCCCAACTCCGATGGATCGGTCTATTTTCCTCGTCTAAAGTGTAACGCCCCGCATGTCAATCTCCCGAACGCTCACAGCCATCTCCTTGTCCCTTCTCGCGGGTTGCGGACCCGAGAGCCCGCCCGTCGCTACGTCTCCCGCGCCGGGCACATGGCGCATGATCTCGGTCGAGCGTGTGGATGAATCGGACGCGGATGCCCTGTTGCCAAACGGAAATTTCGAGGTGTGGCATGCGGGCCTGCCCGCACCGCAGGGTTTCCACGCGCCGGCAAGAATCTCGGAATCGACTCTCGTGCGCGATGCAAAGCGGGGTCATCTCGGCGCAACCGGGTATACGGCGCGCCAGACCTGGCGGGGACCCGGAACCGACGCGCCGCCCGAACAGGGCTTCAGCACGAAGGTGAATCTCGCACCCGACACGCAGTACCGGCTGGAGGTCATTGCGTCGGCCACCGCCGGGTTCGGGGCGGCGATTTGCGCTGTCGAAATCGGTGACGGCGGGCCGCGTCGCACCCTTGCGCGCAGCGTGGTTGAGGTGCGCGGCGAGACCCCCGCGCGCTTCAAAGGCACCTTCCGCACCCGGGCCGGGGGCACCGTCCTTCTCTCCAGCCATGCCCTTGCCGGCAGCGCCTTTCCCGGCGCGGTGGTCTGGTCCGCCTGGCGCCTCGAAGAAAGCGCGGAGGCGACCGAACCCGTGAATGTTGCGGACGTCGCGCCGCGCCGCGCGCTCGTGGGGCAGGCCCTCGATCAGATCCGGGGCCAGGCCGCACTCTACGGTGGTGTGGAGTCCTGGGCCCGGGCCACCACGCCGAATCGCGATGCGGCCGCCCGTCTTCTGAGCGCCGGGGGCGCCCCGGGCCGGAGTATACTCGGCGACGAACACGTTGTAGCCGCGCGGGAAGAACTGGACTGGTTTGCGCAGCACAGCGCGCCGCGCGATTCCGATTTCTTCGGGCCCGCGCGCGCGGCCTTGCGTCGGGCGGAACGGGCGCTGAACGCCCGGGGCGTACAGCTTGTGGTCATTCCCGTTCCTGAACGAATCCAACTCACTTTTGGCGCGTTCAGTGACGCCGCCATTGATCTTCCCGTGAACCTCTCCGCCCATGCGGCGCTCGTGGAGCAGTTGCTTGTGGAGGATGTGCTGGTGCTTGACCCGGCCCCCGTGCTCTGGACAATGAAATCCGAGGGTATCCCACTTTTCTGGAATGGCGACGGGGATGTGCCGAGCGCGACGCTCAAGGCCCTGGCCGAGTGGTGCGCGCCAAGGCTTCTCGAAATGGGCCTGCTGGCGCCCGAGGGACTACGGCAGGCCTACACGGAAAAGGTGGATGAGATTCCCGTGGAGCAGCGCCTGGTTGCGGGGCTGCCGGAGGAGCTTCGCGCTACCATACCGGAAGAGGCGCATGCGATTCAGAGTGTGCGCGATGGGAAGGGGGAACTGTTCCGGCCCGCGCCCGCCAGTCCGGTGCTCGCCGCGGGCAGTCTCGCAATTCTCCATCACGTGCGCGGCGCGTCCTTCGCGGCCCATCTCTCCCGGGCCCTCGGCTTTCCCGTGGCCCTTCCCGAAAAGCACCTGCCGGATCCGGAGATTCCCGCGTGGCTGGCGTCCGGGCAAGCCGATGAGCTGGCGACCGCGCAATGGGTTGTTTTCTGCGTTCCGGAGCGTTCCCTGACACTTGAAGGCTGGAAGTGAGCGCGCCTCAGGGCACCCCGCGCAGCGTCCCCATCTCTTTCAGCAGCCAGCCCGCTATCATGGCATGGCCCCGACTATTCGGATGCATGCCGTCCAGCAGCAGATCCTCCGTGGCCTGGCCCGCCACGCCGTCATAATCGTAGAACCGCTGATACACATCGATAAGCGGAACGTCCAGTTCCGCCGCAAGTGCGCGTACCGCGTCGCCGTATTCCCGGTTGGTGAGGTTGAATCCCCAGGGATCATTCACGTCGTAGGGCGCGCGGCCATAGAGCTTGATGAGCGGTGCGGTCCAGCGCATCGGATTGGCTGTCATAAGAATAACGTCGCAGTCCCGACCGCGCAGGCTCTCCACGAAATACCGCAAGTTGGCGGCATAGGTCTCCCGCGAGATCCGGGGCCGGTCCTTGCCGTCCCAGAGATCGATGCAGGAGTCATTGAGCCCAAACTGGATGATTACCAGATCGGGATGGTGGGCCAGCACGTCGGTGTCGAAACGGGCGCGGGCCTGATCCGTGTTGTTTCCACCCACCCCGGCATTGATGACGGTTCCGTGAATTCCGCGCCGTACGAGATCCTCCTGGAGGATGTCGGCGTAGACCCGGAGTGCCGCGCCGTCCACCTCGCGCGGCGCCGTGGTGGAGTCGCCAAAGGCCACGAGCGTGAAGGGTTTCAATGGATCGGGCCTTTGGGGGGCCGAGGCGCATGCGCCGAGCAGAAGGGCCACGATGATGGTCAGGGCGGCGGGGCGTTCGGTCATGCGGTAAGAAATCACGGGGCAACTCCAGTGGTTGGGGAGCGTCATTGAAGCAGGTTTCGTCCCGTGCAGACAAGTCCAGGGGGTGTTTCGGGCGGGGCGGCTCATCGTGTTCACTTCGCCGATGAATTCGCATGTGATACCATCCTTCACGGCGTATGGGCAAACTGGAACTGATATGGACACTACCGAAAAGACGGGCCGAGTTGCCGGATGGCTCATGAAGCTGGTGCTGCGGCTTCCGGGGGCTGAAGGGGCCCTCGCCCGCCTGCTCCTGCGGGGCGATGCCGGGCGCTTCCGCTCCCTGGCCCTGTCATCGAATTGCGCGCCCCTGAGAGCGCTGCTTTTCGACGAGGACGCTCGGCTGCTCAAGCGCCTGCTGTCCCCGCGGGACCATGAAGCGCTAAAGGGGCTCCTCTTTGAGGACGACTATCGCCTGCTCAAGAGCCTGCTCGCCCGTCGCGGACATGAAGCGCTGAAGGCGATCATGCTGGAAGGCGATCCCGCCTGGTTTTCCATGATCGCCCGCGCGCGACAGGGGGCTCCGCTCACCGCGCTGCTCTTTGAGGATGATGCCGCATTGTTGCGCCACGTTCTCCGGGTGCGGGGCGCGGGGGCGCTCGTGCCCGTGCTGGCCTCCCTCGATGCGTCGGAACGGGCCGCACTGGCCGGCGCCCTGCTCTTCGCGGGCCGTCCCGAGCCCCTGGAACTGTTGACGCGCATGGATGGCTTTCAGGAGCGTGTGCTGGGCGAGCCCCGGCTCTACGCCATGCTGGAACTCGCGAGGACCTGGGAGCAACTGCTGCCCATTCTGTCGGCGGATGACGGGGGACTCGGCGCGCGGATTCGGACGTCAATCGCGCGCATCGCGCGGCCCGAACACGTGCGCGGGCGGATCATTGACGCCATCACGGAGGGCGATACGGTCCGCCTTGCCCATGGGACCTTGCGTTTCGCCTGCCGTCACTCCCTGTGGACCTTGCTGCATGAAATTCTGCTGAACGAAGCCTATTACTTCGCCTGCGATTCAGTGCGCCCGCGTATCATCGACGGCGGCGCACACATGGGCATGGCGATCTACTACTTCAAATCGCTCTATCCCCAGGCGCGGATTACGGCCTTCGAACCCCATCCGGCCCTTCGCGCGATGGCGGAAGAGAACGCCGCCCGCAACGGCTGGGAGGATGTGGAAATCCTGCCCCACGCGCTCGCGGCCAACTGCGGCGAGGCAACGTTCTACGCATCCGCAACCTGGAGTATGGCGGGTTCGCTGGTGGATCGACGCGCGGGCCAGGGGGACGAGGTATCGGCGATATCCGTCAGTTGTGTGCCCTTGAGCGACTATCTGCGCGAGCCGGTGGATTTTCTGAAGCTGGATATCGAGGGTGCGGAGTGGGAGGTGTTGGCGGAGGCATCGGACTTGCTCCCCAACGTGGGGCAGATCTTCTGTGAGGTTCACCAGGGGGGCGGGTTGGACTCGGAACGGCTGGTGCGAATACTGGCGCTGTTGGAGAGGTCCGGATTTGACGTGCAGGTGGCCAAGTCTCACAACTACGGGGAGACCTCCCGGCGGCGGCCCCTGACCCATTTTGAAGGCACGTCCTCGGCGATTGTCTGGGCGCGAAACCGTCACCCCTACTCCTGAAGGGCTTCCAGGAAGTGGCGGATGCGTCGCGCGTTGGCGCCCAGGTCGCCCTTGCCCTCCCGGGAGCGGGAGCGCACGTCCACAATGCAGGTGCCTTCTCCTTCGGGGCGGATACGAACGGCCACATCGTCTTTCCACTTGAAGAGCCGGGTTTCGGCGATGGCCTCGAAACCGCCGTAGTTTTCGCTTTCCATCGTGATGGTCCAGCCGAATGGTTTCGAGGCGGCGATGGCCCGCGCGCGCTGGTGCACCTGCAGGGCCGGCTCCTTGAGATGGAGGGGTTTCAATTCCGGATAGTGCGCGGCGACCACCTCCACGTTTCCGGCGGGAAAGGTCAGATCCCGATCAGCCAGTTCCGGGAGGGTCGCGGCGTGGACCAGCGCCGGGGGATCGGCGAGATCGGTGGCGACATCATTGATGGGGGGGTAGCGAAGTCCATCGATGGTGCCGGCGGCGACGGCGATGAGGGGCAGACAGCCGAGCATGCCCACGAGGGAGGGAAACCACGCGCGAAATCGAAGCGCGGAGATAGCCGAGGCGATAATCGCCGCCATGCCCATCAACCCACTGAAGGCGAAGAGCGCCAGCCCGACGAGGGGCGGCAGGAGCCCGACGTGGGCGAGGCCGGGGCCGGCAATCACGCACACGACGGAGGACAGGGCGATGGTGATCGTGGCTTTTCCAAACATGACTGGCTCCGCTTCGGGGTACACAAGGGGAACAAAAAACGGCAGCCGCGCATTCCGCGGCTGCCGTTCGGGGCATGCGATTGGATTACTGCTGGGCAGCGGCCGCCTCGGGCTTCACGATATCGATCAGCTCGACATCGAACAGCAGCACGGCGTTCGGGGGGATGGAGCCGCGGCCGGGGCCGTAGGCGAGATCGGAGGGGATGGCAAGCTGCCACTTCGAACCGACCTTCATCATCTGAAGGGCTTCGGTCCAGCCCTTGATGACCTGCGTCACGCCAAACATGGCGGGCTCGCCGCGGTCGACGGAGCTGTCAAACTTTTCGCCGTTGGTGAAGGTGCCGGTGTAGTGGACCTTGACGGTGTCGGCGGCCGTGGGAATGGCGCCGGTGCCTTCGGTGACGACCTTGTACTGGAGGCCGCTCTCGGTAACCTTCACGCCTTCTTTCTTCGCGTTCTCGGCCAGGTACGCCTCACCCTCGGCCTTGGCCGTGGCGCCCGCTTCTTCCATTTTCTTCTGGCCCGCGGCTTGGGCCTTGCCCTGCAGCGACATCATGGCGGCCTGGATCTCTTCCACGCTCATGGCCAGTTCCTGTTTGGCATAGGCGGCCTTGAAACCGGCCAGAAAGGCGTCCAGGTCCAGCTCGATACCGGGCTCGGCGATGCTGCGGCCGATGTTTGCGCCCACGGCGTAGCTTTCCTTGGACATCTCGGACTCGAGGTTGGGGGCCGGCGCGGCGGCGGCTTCTTCAGCGGCGTTCGCGGACATCGTCAGGGTCATGACGACGGCTCCCGCGGTCAGGGAGGCCAGGCGCATTGCGTTTTTCATTCATGTGTTCCTTAGGGTTGATGGAAAAGGGGAGGATTTTCGATACCATGTCGCGCCTTGCAGCCCGGACAATCGGGACAGCTTATCGTCTGGAAGGGATGAAAATCAAAATATCATCTGGAGGCTCCCGCCTATCCGGCGGGCAAGACGCAGCGGAAGCCCACGGTGGTCAATTGCGACTCGGGGAAGATACCCCGGCGCACGCTCGTGAGGAGTTCGTCGGCCGAGGAGTTGAAGCAGCCACCGCGCACGGCCCGGCGCGGCGCATCGAGGATGATGTCGGGCTCCTGGCGGATTTTCTTGTAGGGGATAAACGGGTCCAGGGTCCATTCCATGACGTTTCCGGCCAGATCATACACGTTTTCCGGTGTCCGACCGTCTTCGTGCATGGTCACGATGGAGGGCATGCCCAGATAGTCCGCATAGTTGCAGCGGGTGGTGTCGGGCGAAAGGTTGCCCCAGGGATACTTTCGGTTTTCTTTGCCTCGGGCGGCAAACTCCCACTGGGCCTCCGTCGGCAGCCTTTTTCCGGCCCATTCCGCATATTTCTGGGCTTCCTGCCAGGTCACGCCGATGACGGGCTGATCGGGGCCGTTGTAGTTCGGGTCCCGCCAGTATTTGGGCTCGGGCACGCCGGTGGCCTCGCGATAGGCCTGGTATTGTTTAACGGTCACGGGGTAGGCATCGATCCAGAAGGGGGCGACGTAGATTTCCGCCTCGGGGGCCGATTCCCGGTAGGCATCGTTGCCCATGATGAAGTTGCCGCCTTCCATAAACACCATGTTTTCGGTGGAGACGGCGCCCCGCTCGGTATTGACCTCAATCTGCTCGGTCAGACGCCGGTAGGACTCGTTGAAGGCCCCCTCCAGGGCGCGGCGGAACTCGCGGGCATTCTGCCAGCGATGCTCCTTTTCTTCGTGGAGGGATTTTTTCAGCACCATGAGGAGTGAGGGGGCCACGTCCTCCCGGACCCGTTCCACGGTGACGGGCTCGTCCATGGGTGTACGCAGGGTCAGCAGTTCGTGGAAGACCAGCCCCACGGCGAATATATCGGTTCGGGGATCGACCGTCATGCCGCGGCGTTGCTCCGGGGCCGCGTAGGCCAATGTGCCGATGACCTGGTTGGGCTGTTTTTCGTCCGCGTCGTGCTTGAGGAACTCCTCCTGCACGGCCTTGGCCAGACCGAAATCGAGTACCTTGATACGTTCGCCGGGCATGAGGATGAGGTTTTCGGGCTTGATATCGCGATGGATCACGGTACGGTGGGCATTTTCGAGGGCCCGAAGTATCTGGGTGATATAGGTTACGCAAAGACGCACGTCGATGTAGCGGCGCTCGGTGCGGTGTTTCCGGAGGTAGGTGCGGAGGGACTGGCCTTCGGCGAACTCCATGGAAAGATAGAGGATGCCCTCGTTGGTCCAGCTTACGTCGTGCACGGCCACGATGTTTTCGTGGCGGAGGCGCCGGGCGATCTGGGCTTCCTGGATGAAGAGGCGCTTGCCCTTGGAGGTTCTCAAGAGCTTGGGGTTCATGAACTTGAGGGCAACCGTCTCGTCCACAAGCGTGTCGTGGGCGCGGTAAACCACGCCCATGCCGCCTTTGCCCACGTGCTGCTCGATGACATAGCGGTCAGCGATTTTGTCGCCCTGCTCGTATTGTAAGTTGATGTGCCGGTTGATATCGCCCGCGGAGGGTATCTGAAGGGGCTGGGCGCAATTGAAACAAAGGCCCTGCTTCCCTTGTACTGTAGGTGGCACCATGATCCGGAGGCCGCAGTGTGCGCAAGTAACCTGTATCATATTGAAATCGTACACGTTAGGGGCGGAAATACACAAGGCGCTGTGTTTCGGCGACCGGCGCGCGGTACTTGACTGAGCATTGGTGCAATCATTAGGCTAGGCAATCTCGATTCCATTCTGAAGGAGTATGTTGTATGTCCCGGAAACTGTTCGGTTCGGCCACCGCGCCCGCTATCCTCTTGGCCAGCCTGCTTATGTGGGCTGCGGGCATGGGGCTTGCCGCCGCCCAGGAAGGAAATGATATAACACTTCGGCTGGGCTCAACAACCGGAAACGCCGGGGACGCCATTGAAGTGACGGTGACGATGGAAGCGGATGATATCCTGCCCGAATCTCTGGTGCTTTTTCTTGCCTACGATCCCGCCGTGCTCACTCCGGTGGAAGACGCTTATGAACTCGTTCTGCGCGATGCCCTGTCCGGCGAACCCATCTTGGACGGTGAGGGCAACACCATCGCCACCTTCAGCGCACTGCGCCCCTCGGAGAACCTGCGCGGATCGGGAAAGAGCATCGACTCCGAGACCTATGGTGACGAGGGCGTGCTCGGGGTGAGCATTCAGGGGTTGAATATGCTCGAAATCGCTCCGGGCGAGTTGTTTACCGTGGCGTTTCAGGTCGCGGAAGACGCTGCCGAGGGAACGACGACGGAAATTGCCGGCGTAAGCGAAGGGGCCGAAGTCTTGATTCCCGACGGCAACGGCGGCGTCACGGCGGTGGCCACATCGGCGGCGCGCAGTGTGGAAACCTCGCCCGGGAATTTTGAGGTGGTCGATGTGACCTATCGCTACGAAGATGTGGCGGTACCCATCGGTTGTGTTCCGCCGGTCGCCCCGGGCGGCGTGACGGCGACCCAGAATCGCAGTGACAGCGTGTTTGTATCGTGGAGTGCCGTGGCGGGCGCGGGAATCGAATACCGTGTCTACCGGAATACCGCCAACAATGCGGCCACGGCCGCACCCATAGGCGAGGGCTGGCAGGCCGAGGCAACCTTCAGTGATATTACGGCCCTCGTGCCGGAAGTCGTTCCCGGGGAAGGGTGCAATGCGCCCGACACGCTGCGGGAAGTACGTTATTTCTACTGGGTGAAGGCCCGTTCCGAGGAGGGCTGCGAGAGCCCCCTGAGCGCGGCGCCCGCCGAGGGCTTCCGCACGGCGGGCAGCGCGCGCTTCGCGGCGATGGGTACGCTATTTGCCTCGGCGGTACTGCTGCTCGCGCTTTCCACGGCACCCATGCGCCCGAAGGCGCGCTCGGGTGCCTGACGGCCGGTTCGATACGCGGCTGGAACCTGTGACACAATGGGCGGTCTTGTTCCGGCCTTGGTCAACCCAACCTGAATCACTGCGGCGGCGTTTCGCGTAAGAGGCTCATTCCAGTATGAACCCAACCCTGTTCTCCATCGACAGTTTAAATATGGACTTCCACGCCTACACGGTCGCCACGGCCATCGCCTTTCTGGTCGGTGTGCTGCTTGCCGTGCGCGAGAACTATAAGTTGGAGCACCCCTTCAACGTAACGCCCGCGGGCGGGGTCTGGATCTTTTTTGGCGCGCTGCTGGGTGCCAAGATCTACTGGTATCTCCAGTACGGACTCACCTGGGTGGATGACGAGGGAAATCCCTACCAGTGGTACCGTGTGTTCTTCCTGTGGGAGGGGGGCCAGGTCTTCTTTGGCGGTCTGATCGGCGGGGTGATTGGGGGGATCTCGTACATCAAGTACAAGCGCGTGCCCTTCCTGAAGATGGGCGATGTGGGCCTGCCCTTTCTGCCTCTGGGCCACTCCATTGCCCGACTTGGCTGCTTCTTTAACGGCTGTTGCTGGGGATATCCCACGGATGCCTTCACCGGCGTTTCTTTTCCCAAATTCAGCCTGGCCTGGCGACGGCAACTGGAAGATGGCCTGATCACCCGCTCCGCGGAACATTCCCTGCCGGTTCACCCCACCCAGCTCTACGAGTCCTGCGGTCTCTTCTGCATCTTTCTCGTCATGCGCTACGCCTACAAGCACAAGAAGTACGACGGCTCCGTGATGCTGCTGTATCCGTTGCTCTACGGTATCCTGCGTTTCACCGACGAGTCCTTCCGGGGGGAAAGCGTGCGGTCCGTTTTCGGGTTCATGACCGTGAGTCAGGCGGTGGCCCTGGGCCTGTTTCTGAGCGCGGCCTGTACCTATGTGGTTCTGTTCCAGACGATCTGGCGGGCACCGGTCAGTGCGGGCCCGGCCTCCAGCGAGAAATAGCGCGGCGGTTCCCCCGGGAAACCGGCCGGAGGGCATAATGCGCATCTGTCGCACTGTGCGGGTGGTCATCCATGAGGCTGCGCGGCGGAATATATGGTTATGTGTTTCCCCCGCCAGATAAAGTGTTGACAAGGTTTTAGCGCTTATCTATACTAAGCAAAACCAGAATTGGTGTGTTATGTCCGCCTCAGTATCGGCCTGCGAGACCCGTTTCGGGGTCGGAGGGGACTTTCTCAAGTGCAATTTCTAACCCAGACTTGAAAGCGTTACGACAGGTGGTCCCTTTGTCTCCGCGACGTGGGGCGTCTGCGTATCCTGAGCAATACCAACGGTGTAGAGGAGAAGCCAGAATGGGGACCAGCAAGAAACTAATGCTCGCATCGCTCGTGAGCATGATGGTGGTACTCGCGTTCGGGATCGGCCTGGTGCCGTCCCACGACGCGGACCGTACCAGTGCCGCCGGGAGTAACGGGCGGATTGACTTCGGTCAGTTCCTGGACATGATCCTGCTGAACGAGGGGGGCGCGCTGGCCGATAAAGGCGCCAGTGTCATAACGCTGGATTCCACGCCCTACAGCACCGGCGATACGATTCTGGTTCCGACCTCGAATGAGGGCGAGATCGACTTGATGCTCAGCGCCACGGTTCCCGGCTCGGGCAACGACACGACGGTGACGTATGTGGCCAACGAGGCGGACGACGAGGGTGAACAGGTTGCGCCCTGGCAGACGAATGACGGCGTGTACACCACGGGTGCCGACGGCGTCGTCTCGGAGGACGGCGTGTTTTCCGATTTCTCCAGCACCCTGCCGCTCAGCAGCTTCGTTTCCGGCACGGACGGCCAGGCGACGGCGGTGCTGATCTACGCGCTGGTCAACGCGGTGGCGGATGCCAAGCAGGCCTCGACCTACACGTATGAGGCGGTCAACGCGGCGGAAGACGCCATCGCCCTGACGCTGAAGTCGGTGGATATCGATGCGGACGCCAACGGTTTCCCGGACGATCCTTTTACCTTTGTGAACACCGGGGAGAGCTCCGTTGCCACGGTGACGGTGAATGGCGGAAGCCGCACGGCGCTGATGGCGAATCTGAACGACCTCGGCAAGGGTGTGGCTCAGGACATCGTTCTGGCCGCCGGTAACGTCATGGTTACGGCTCCCACCACCAGCGAATTGCTGGCCGAGGGACTGATTCAGGAAGGCGACTCCGCCTTTATCCTGGTGGAAGTGGTTGGCGATCTGAACGGCGCCATCGACGAGAACACGACGGGTGGAAGCCAGAGCGAGTGGGCGACGGCCGTTGCCGCCGCGCAGCCGCTGGATATTCTTGCCGGGTCTCCCTACGTGGCGATGAGCATCGTCGCCGGCACCTCGACCGCCGACATGACTTCGATATCGGACCTGGGTGATCTGGAAGTCAATCTTTTCATCGCCGGTGATGAATTCCCCGAAGAAGAACTGGATCGCGTGCAGCTCTATGCCTATGGCGTGGCCTCCGGCACGAGTGATGCCTCCGCCGTGGTGCTGGAATCGGCCGCCGACGGCGATTGGTCCCTCCTTTCCGCCGCGCCCCTTTCCATCGACGGCGACATTAATGTAAACCTTTCGACCCTTTCGCTGGTGGCCCCGTTTGCCGCCGCGCTGGAGGTGGGCGGCGTTACCCCCGATCTGCTTCCCGCGGAACGGAATTTCGATATCGTCATCAACGGCGCCTTCCCGATCATCGGCGAGACGCCGCTGAATGCGGCGGATGCCGCCGAAGCCCTGACGGTGACGCTGAACGGCGTGGCCGCGACCTTCCGCGAAATCGAGTTGGTCGGCAAGCAGACGGGAATCGCGGCGACGTCGACCGCGCTTTATGTCACCACGCCCTCCCTGCCGTTGGATGTGATCAGCGGCGAGGCGGTGGATACGCCCGTTACCGTTACGGTCGTGGACAACAGCAATGAAGGCAACAGCGTCACGCTGACGGATGCGGCGACGCTCACCGCCACCGTGGAACTTTCGGTCGAAGTGGAAGGCGACGGTGCCGTAACCATCGACCCCGCGGCCCTGGGCGGCGAAACTTCCGGCGGGATCTATGTGAAGGACGAGGCGCTGGTTGCGACCTTCACTCCGGGCGAAGGCCTGGAGATTCTGGAAGTGCTGCTGGGCGGCTTCGACGTGACCGAGAACGTCACGGAAGCGAACACGCTGAATTTCAACATTGATCAGGATCAGGTTCTGGCCGTGACCTTCGGCACGCCGGGCGGTGAAGGTGAGGGCGAAGGTGAAGGTGAAGGTGAAGGCGAAGGCGAAGGTGAGGGAGAAGGTGAAGGCGAAGGTGAGGGAGAAGGTGAAGGCGAGGGAGAAGGTGAAGGCGAAGGTGAAGGTGAAGGCGAAGGCGAAGGCGAAGGCGAAGTTGAGCCGACCGACGAGGAAGTCGCTGCGGATTTCATCGCGAACTTTGACGAGGCGGACACGGACAACGATGGTTTGCTGACGCTTGTGGAAGCGCAACTCTACAATCCGTCCCTGACGGTTGACCAGTTTGGCCGCCTGGACACCAACAACGATCAGCGCCTTGCGATCGGTGAGCTTCAGGCGTTCCAGACGGTCGGCGAAGCCGTCATCACCGGAATCACACCCGCCGAGGCGTGGATTTTCGGTGGCGTGGTGGCCGAGATAACGGGTCAGAATCTGAGCGAAGGCACCGTCATCAAGATAGGCGGCGTCGAAGTGGATGGATTCCGTGTGGGCGATGGCGGCAACACGATCGAGGTGATTGTTCCCGAAAGCCCCGACATGTCCAACAGTGATTTCGTGGACGTTTCGGTGACGGTGGCGAACAACGGCCAGGAGACGGCGTCCATCTTCAACAGCTTCCGCTACAACCGATACACCCGTGGCGAGACCGTCAACACGACGGCCTACTACTACGATGGTGACGAGGGCGTGGCCTCGCTGGATGTGGCGCTGGGCGAAAACGACTTCGGCACCATCACGATTCCGTCGGTGGCGAATGGCGGTCGCACCTACGGCATTGTGCGCACGGCCTCCACGGGCGCAAAGCAGACCGATGGTCCGCTGGGCACCGGCGCTATCGACACCGTGCTCAACGGACAGGGTGTGGACGCCGGCTCAACGCTGGGCGGCGGCATCAACGACTTCGCCCTGTACTTCTATGAGCCCATTGACTTCAGCGACGCCAAGAACAACACGCCCTCCGTCGGACTTCCGTCGACGGACCCGGCCACCGGCGGCGCCTTCGCCGCGGGCGCGCGGTCGCGCTACTTGCTGGACGAGAGTGGCGAGCCCGTCATCGACTCGACCACGGGCGAGCCGATTGAGCTGGCCCCCATCGAGCTGTCCTTCGTTACCAACGACGACGACTTCAACGCGGGCGTGGTTCGCACCGGCCTCACGTGGTTCGGCGTGGAAAGCACCTTCGACTATACGACCGGCGAGCTGACCGTGCCCGAAACGGCGATGGTGGCCTACCAGTCGGGTCTGTTGAATACCGAAGTCGACCCGAGCTTGACACCGACGGTCACGGATAACACCCCGATCGACGCGGTGAACGAGGCGCGGCTCTACAGCCTGAACGGCTTCTCGCTGCGACGCGGCGCGAGCATCCCGGACGCCCTGGTGGATTCGATTCTGGATGCGAACGCCGATGTTTCCTTCGACGGAACGACGGCGGGCGGCACGGAAGTCACGATTGTTTCGCCTGAAGGCGGTCTGGCCTGGGTGGACCACGTAACGCTGACCACGACGCAGGCCTCGAAGCAGGTCAGTGTCACGGTGGAATCGGACGACTTCGTGTCTGTTCCGGGCGCCAGCGAAACGACGTTCACGTTCCGCACGCCGGCCACCAACCGCACGGGCATCACGGATGTGACGATCTTCCTCGCCTCCAATCCGGACACGGCGGCGGTCACCCTGCCGGCATTCTTTGAATACACGCCGCGCCAGGGTCAGGACCTGCCGATCGTGTCGCTGCTGGGCTTCCTCCTTGCCTTGCTTGGCCTGATCGCCGGCGGCTCGGGTGGCGGCGGCGGTGGCCCCTGCTTCATCGCCACGGCGGCTTATGACACGCCCATGACTGCTCAGATTGACGTGCTCCGGGATGTGCGCGATACCTACCTGCTGGACAATGCGGCGGGCACGGCGTTCGTGGATGTGTACTACCACGTGAGCCCGGCAATTGCCGATTGGGTCGCCCAGAGCCCCGCGCTCGCGGCGATGGTCCGCCTGGCCCTCGTGCCGGTGGTTTTCCTGGGCAAGCTGGCGTTGACGTCGCCGGTGCTCTTCGGGGTGCTGGTGCTGTCCATGGCGGCGATGTTTATCGCGCGCCGCAAGCGGCGCCTGACTCGCAAGGGCTGATTTGATTCCGTAACGTTTCGTGGCGGCGGCGCGCAAGAGATTGCGCGCCGCCGTTTTGGTTATGGGTCTTATGGGTCTTATGGGTCTTATGGGTCTTATGGGTCTTATGGGTCTTATGGGTCGTATGGGTCGTATG
>JAEUWI010000055.1 GCA_016791475.1 Candidatus Hydrogenedentota bacterium | reverse complement strand
CCTTCACCTTCACCTTCACCTTCGCCCTCGCCCTCGCCGGCAGCCCCGACAACATCCAGGGAGCTTGTGCAGACGGCAGCACCCGATCCAGGACCCTCGGCGGTCACCGTGTACGTACCATCATTTACCGTTCCCCACGACACAATAATGTAATAGGCCTGCACTTGCGACGGCGCCGGTCCCTTGGGCGAGGACGCATCCAGATTGACATCGAGTGTTCCATCGCCCGCAGTGGATGTGAGTCGTGCGAGACGTTGCTCGGCCTGCTGATATCGAGCGTTGGTCAGGCTGACGATGAGTTGCGCCGCCGTACCCGTCTGAGGCGGATCTGGCGACACCTGAATCGTACAGGCGGGAGGCGCCCAGGCCACCGTGAGGGTACACGGGGAACTTTCAGCGTATGTTCCGTCCAGCGGGTGTTGCCATTCATAGTGGATCTCATAGACTATCGAATCTTGCTGCGCCGAAGGTGAGAAGTTGTCCGATGTGATCAAGGCGAATGTGCTGGAGGTTCCCGTAGCCGGTACGTGCATATCCAGGCCGTCATTCCCGCTGATGTGGAGTCGATCTACATTGGCAGGGTGGGGCACCGTAAAGGTCAAATTTCCACCCTTGCCGCCCGCCTGCGGGTCGACATAATTCATGAGAATACTCGTGCCCGTCTCCGACCCCAAATTGTCTGACACGGTTGCACCGGCGCAGTCCGGCAAGGGGGTACCCTGTACGTCGATTTTGTAGTCCTCCACCTCTCCATTGGGCACATTCAGGATGGCGTCGGAAACGGGGATCGTACTGAAGCGGAAGCGGGCATAGGTGTCAATATTCGATTCAATCGTCACAGGCAATTCAAAGGAGAGATGATTCACCCCCGCAGTTACGGCAACGGCGTTCAGGTATCGCTCACTGCCAAAATCAAAGGTGCCGTCGAGATTGAAGTCGAAAAAGGCGGTAAGATAGCCGTCGACCGACACGGTCACATCCATGGTGGCGGTTGCGCCGGCGATCATCGGGCTGGTAAACACAACGCCGTTGTCGAAATCGACCTCGAATTCTTTTGCGCTGTTGTTGTCATCGCCATCCGCGCCCTGGCTCGGCTGGCCATCGGAATCGGCGTCGATGCTACTGCCCATATAGGTAATTCCATCCACGCCATGGACTGCGCCGTTGTTTTGCCGCAGGGTGCCGTAGCTCGCGGGGGCATCGCCATAGTCGCCCCCGCGAATGGGGATGGCGTAGTCTTCCACTTCGCCCCCTTCAACCAGGCCCGTGGCAGAGAGCACGGGTTGATTGTCCACACGGAAACGAAGGTGACACGTTGAAAATGCCGCGGCGGCCAGCGCGCCGTTGAACGGGTTGAATGCGAAGGATGCGGCCGGAAAAGGCAATGAAAGGGCAGAAACAGGAGCCTCATCAGGGTCGTTCCAGTCGCCATCGCCGTTGTAGTCGATCCAGGCGCTCAGGTAGGCAGGCCGTTCGCTTACCGTGTAACGAAAGTTGGTAAGTCCCCAACCCACAATGAGCGCTTCCGGCAGCTCAATGCCGTCCTCGTCATCGTCGCCATTCAGATCGTCTTCATCGGCGCTGCTTGTGGGTTGCCCGTCTGTTTCCGCATCGACGGTGCTTCCCAGAACAGGGCCCGCGCGCAGAATGTGTCGTGCGCCATCCACACTCTTCAACGTTCCGTATTGAGCGGGCGCGTCGCCGTAGTCGGTATCGGGTAAGAACTCGAGCAGGTAATCTTCGACCTCGCCATCCGGCGCCAGTCCGGAAGGGCTGGCTACCGCCACGGTGGAATAGCGAAACCGCGCCACACCGCGCTCGACGACTTCCGCATCGGGGTCTATGTTAAGGGGGATCTCGTTGACGCCCGACCCCATTAGGTCGTTCCCGATAAAAATTTCTTCTCCCGTGTCGGCCCAGTCGCCGTCATTGTTAAGATCGATCCAGCAACTCAACAGTGCCCCTGATCGCGAAGCAATGGCCATGATCTTACCCTCCGATCCCGGCTTTATCGCGCCCTGTATGTGGATGCCGTCATCATCGTCTCCATTGGCTTCCGCGCCGGGCTCCCCATCCAGTTCACCGCTTACGCCGTTGCCCAGATAGGTGAGACCATCGAGGTAGTGGCGCGCGCCATCGGAACTGCGAAGGGTGGGAAAGAGGGGATCGGGGGCATCGCCAAAGTCGAGCCGTTTCACCGTCACACTGTAGTCTTCCACTTCCCCATCCGGGGCGGGCCCGTCGTAGCCCAGGGTGGCGCTGGTGCTTATCCGGAAGCGGGCGATTACCGCGTTCGTGCCCTCGGGCGGAAGGGCATTCAACGTAAATGACAATGTGTTCGGACCCTCTGCCAGGGCGACATTGGAAAAGACTTGCTCGTCCATGTCATCCCAGTCTCCGTCGCCGTTTGCGTCGATCCAGCCCTGGAGATAGCCTCCGGCGGCACTTGCGGTCACCGTTACGGTGGAGGACTCGCCCAGCACTACTTCGGAAGCAAATACGACACCGTCATCATCGTCTACCGTACCGTTATTGTCATCGTTGTTGGCCAGGGCACTCGGCTGTCCGTCCATCTCGTAGTCAATAAGATTTCCCAGGATGGGTCCGGACCCCGCCCCATGGTTCGCACCGCTACTGGCCAGTGTGGTGGGAAAGGTTGGATCGGGTGCGTCGCCGAAATCATAAATGGCCACGTTGACGGCGTAGTCTTCCACTTCCCCGTCATTGGCCCTGCCCGAATAGCTGAGAGCCGCATCACCACTGAAGCGGAATCGGGCAAAGGTACTCGTGGCGGTTGCCGTCGCGGGCACAGAGAACCCGAGTTCATTGGCGCCAGCGACAAGCTCCATGTCGGTGAATATCTGTTCGTCGACCCCGCTCCAGTTTCCGTTCCCGTCAAAGTCAATCCAGGCGTTCAAGTAACCTGCCGCGGAGGCCGTCACGCTCAGGCTGGCCAGGGATCCCGCCGAAATGGCCTCGGTGAAGGTCACACCGTCTTCATCGTCGATGTTAATTTTATCATCACCCAGGGCTTCGGCATCAGGTTGACCATCAGGCTCGTCGTCTACGGCGGTGCCCAGAAAGCGTGCCGAGGATTGAATGTGGGACGCTCCCGAGTTTGCACTGTAGGTCGAGTACGAGGCGGGCGCGTCGCCGTAGTCCTGCTTCAGGTCATAGCCGACCGTGAGTTCAGGGCGAGTGCTCTGGGTGTCGTTTTCACGACTGGCGAAGCCCTTGAGTGTACCAACATTGAAGGGGAAGCCTATCGTGACTTCATCCCCCATCAGTATCCAGCCAAAGTTATCTCCGTGGTCGAGCCAGTCCTGTACATCCTGCACCATTTGGCTGGAAGACCAGGTGAAATCCCCAAGAAAACTTACGTCGGTTGAGGCGCTTGTCACGCCCGAGTAGTCGCCCCCCGCCGCATTCCACGACGTGGCGTTGTAGCTTCGGTGTATCCACGTGGCATCTCCCGATTCGGCAATTGCTCCCGATCCGTTGGTGATGATTTCTTTGGAACTCGATTCGCCCCAGCCGGCGAGAACCTTGCTCAGCGATACGGTATTCGACGTGCCGCTGGGGTTACTGACAAGGCGCAGCTTCAGGGATACCGAGACGATCGTCGCGCCCTGGGGGATGTTTCCCGCTATATCGAACTGAACCAGCCCTCGCCGGATTGGCTCAGAGCCTGTGGTCCTCCCCGCGTAGAGGGTTTCGCCCGCTCCATTGCTGAGGCTGCCCGCGCTGCTCTCGAACAGGGTGTTGTCCTGACTGGCTGGAATCGAAACCATTTCCGTCGCAGAAGTCGAATCGACGGCAATCGAAATCAGGAGCAGAAGCAGTCCAATAGCTGCAGGTGTTCGACGAAGTAGTCTGGAGGCGCTCATAACAATCCTGGTTTCGGCTGTGTGGAGGTCCGCGCTGCACGGGACAGTAAACTGGTACCAAGAGTATTGTATAAAACTCCCGGTCAGGGCAAGGCGCGTCTTTTCGTCGGTTGAAGGAACTGGGCAGGCCACGCCGATTGACGCACCCCGATGGGCGCAGTCAGGGCCGCGAGCGACCCGCCTGATTTATGGATGGGCCTCCGCGACGCTATGGGCGCGGTGATCTGAGACCAAGTTCACCGGTATCCGGGGCGAATCCGGCTTACTTCCGAAAGCTGTTCCACTCGACGCGGAGTTTGCGCATGCGGGCGCGCAGGGTGTGGGGGTTGATGTCGAGGAGGTCGGCGACGCCGCCCTTGCCCTCAATCTTTCCGCCGGTGTGGGCGAGGGCGCGTTCGATGTGTCGTTTCATAGCTTCGTCGAGGGTGACGATGGGGCCAGTCTCGGCGATATCTGGCGCCACGGCCTGGCCAGAGGCGCGCTGGCCCACGGGCGCGATGCCGAGGGCGGCGGCGACTTCCAGCCTTGCGCCATCTCCCAGGAGGGCGGCGCGATCCAGCACCGAGGCAAACTCGCGGACGTTGCCGGGCCACGAATAGGCCGCGAGGAGGGCCAGATCGGCCTCGGTGGGCGTCTGGGGCCGAAGTCCGAAGCGGCGCGCGGCCCGGTCCGCAAAGTGGGCCGCCAGTTCGGGGATATCTTCCAGGCGCTCGCGGAGGGGTGGCAGCATGATGGGGAAGACGGCGATGCGATACCAGAGGTCTTCGCGAAAGCTGTGTTCCCGGACCATCATGGCGAGGTCGCGGTGGGTGGCGGCGACGATGCGCACGTTCACATGGAGCGACTGCTCCCCCCCCACGCGCTCGAAGACACCCTCCTGCACGACGCGGAGGAGGCGGACCTGTGCGGCGGCGGAAAGCTCGCCGATTTCATCGAGGAACAGCGTGCCGCCGTCGGCGCGTTCGAACCAGCCGCGCCTTGAACCGGTGGCGCCGGTGAAGCTGCCTTTCTCGTGGCCGAAGAGCTCGGAGTCGATCAATTCATGGGGGATTGCACCGCAGTTCACGCGGATGAAGGGGCCGTTGGCCCGGGGAGAGCTGTCGTGAATGGCGCGGGCGACGACTTCTTTGCCGGCGCCGGTCTCGCCGAAAATCAGCACGGGCACCTCGGAGCGGGACACGAGGGCGGCCCGCTCGAGTACGGAGCGCAACCCGCCTTTGGCGCCGATGATCTCGTTGGTCAAGGCCTCTCGGCCGAGGCGATGGAGCAGCTTGATCTTGTCGGCTTCAGCGGCCTCGCGCAGCGCGATAAGCTCATTGAGGCGCCGATCATTTTCCAGTGCGACGGCCAGGGGCTCGCAGAGTAACTCCGCGAGGCGCGCATCGGCATCGCCAAAGCGGTGGCCCGGTTGGGCACCCAGCATGAGTACGCCAAGGGTATCGTGCTCGGAGCGGAGCGGCAAGGCGAGGATCTGATTGCTGAGTGCATCGCACAACTCCAAGGGAATGGCGGGTACGGGAGCGGCGGCATTGAAGGCGACGGGGGTGCCTGTCTTGCACCAACGGGCAAGGGTGGCAACGCGCCGCGCATCGAGGGCGGGCGCGGGCAGGGTAGCCTCGTCGTCTTCGAGCACGGCCCCGAGGCGCTCGACGCGCTTGAGATCGGGGTCCACATGGAATAGCTGCATGCCATGGAGCGCCATGGGATCGGCGAGCAAGGGGGCGATCCGGGCGAGTGATTCATCAAGTTCGATATGGCGGCAGGCTTCGCGCCACACGGAGAGCAGGAGTTCGTGGTGTCTTTTCATGGCGGGAGTATACCGCAAATGTACTGGACAATGCGAATGCCTGTTATTTTTACCCGGCATATTTGCTGGATCTTGATGGGTTATCTCGAATCTGCTGGCTCACAATTCGGCTCCGTTGCCATCAAGTATGACGGATACCAGCCTTAACCCATCGAGCACACTCACGTAAGCCATCTGATAGCAAAGACTTAAACAAACAACACCGAACGACGCCGCCCGCCGCCAGGTGGCCATCTCGAAACTGGCACGCTGGCTGCTCTACAGGCATCCCTTTCAGGACGGTCAACCTATGGCGATCGCCCTGATCGGGACCCGTAAAACACCCCATGAGAATCGAGGAAATATGAGCAGCGAAGTAAGCCAGGAGAAAAAACCGGGGCCTGAGGCATCCCAGCGCATCGACCCGTCCATCACCGAGGCGATTCTGGTGGCCATCGGCAGCCTGCGCTATGGGTCTGTGGAAGTGACGGTCCACGACGGGCGCGTGGTGATGATTGACAAGCGCGAGCGAATCCGACTGGCCACCGGGGGCCACTGAGCATACCACCCCGCCCACCGCATCGGCGGAGGCATTTTGAAACATCCACTGCAGAGAACGGGCAGCAGATTTACCGGATATTCCGGAGTTCCGAGTCTTGGGAAATGAAGGAGAGACGAATCATGAGAACGAGGAATTGGTGGGGCTTGTCCCTGGCCGCGGCGGGCATCGCCACGACGGCCTGGGGCCAGCCACCGGGAACCCCGACGCCGGAAGAAGTGGCCGCGCTGCGGGAGCAGGTGGAAACGCTGACGCGGCAGTTGAACCAGTTTGAGGCGCGCTACGCGGCGGACCAGGACAGCATCGTGGAGAAGGTCGATGCGGTACAGGCGAAGGCGGAGAGCGTGAAGGACAAACAGCCGGTGGTGAGTTTGAATGGCGAGGGACTTCGGATAAAGTCCGATGACGGCGCTTTTGAGAGCCGCATACGGGTGCGACTGGGACACGACTGGGCCTGGTTCAATCAGGACCGCGAACTCAAGGGCGCTCTCGGCGACGAGCAGGACGGAACGGACTTCCGCTTTGCGCGCATCCAGCTTCAGGGCAAGGCGTGGGAAGATTTCACGTACACGGCGGAGTTCGACTTCGCGGGACAGAACGGCGAGGACACGCCGAAGTTTCGCGATGTCTGGTTCCAGTACAACGGAGTTCCCTACGGCGGCGACCGCGCCTTTGATGTGAAGGTGGGTCATTTCAAGGAACCTTTCAGCCTGGACGAGATCAATGCGATCACGGCGTGGCAGTTCCTGGAAAATCCGTTGCTGGACGTGTTCGTGCCTTCGCGCAACGCGGGCATCCAGCTCAGCGATGCGCTGCTGGGCGAGCCCAAGGCGGAACGGTTGACCTGGGCCCTTGGCGCGTTCAAGGAGACGGATGACTGGCCGAGCAGCAACGACTCCGACGAGGATCAGGGGTACCAGATCACGGGCCGTGTGACGGGTCTGCCGTATTACGCGGAAAAGGGCCGGCAATTGCTGCACCTGGGCGCGGCCTTCAGCCACCGCAATCCCGATGGGGCTGTGGTGAACTATGGCGTGCGACCCGAAAGCCGCGTTTCTCTGTTCCGTTATGTGAATCCGGACGCGTTTCCGGCAGGTTTCCGTTTCCGCGATACCCATGCGGACGACATCAATCTGTATGGCCTGGAACTCGCCGGCATCTTTGGGCCGCTTACATTCCAGAGTGAATACGTTCGCTCGGACGTGGAGACCAGACTCGGCGGCGACCTCAGCTTCGACGGGTACTACGTCCAGGCGGGTTACTTCCTGACCGGCGAGAATCGCGTCTACCGCCACGACAGTGCACGCATCGAGAACCCCGTGGTGAAGCATCCCTTCACGTTGCGCGGTGAAGAGCGCGGTTGGGGCGCCTGGGAAGTGGCCGCGCGTTACGGAGCCGTGGACATCAGCGATGGTCCGGTGCGGGGCGGCGAACACAGCAGCCTGACGCTGGGCGTGAACTGGTTCCTGAACCAGAACGTCAAGGTCTCCACAAACTACATTCACAACGAGATTGACCACGACTTGTATGAAGGCGATTTCGACGTGGTGCAGACCCGCTTTCAGTTTGAATTCTAAGGGGGCCGGGACCATGTCCCGAGTCGCCTGACTACGATAAACAACTTTCAATCAACAACCGAAGACAGAAGGAATATTCACATGAAACACATCAAGACCTCCAGCCGCATCCTTTCCGCCCCCGCCCAGGCTTCCCTGATCGAGACCCAGCAGAAGGTGGCCGTGTTCGGCGCCTTTGCGGCGGCCCTCGGGGTGTTTGGCGAGAGCATCGGCATCCTCCTGGGCCTCCAGGAAGAGCAGAACAAGTAGTCTGATTCAAGGAGTCCCTGACATGTCGGTCAAGAAGAGCATCGTGGATACAGTTTTCGAGACACCGCTGGTGGATGTGAGCGCGCTTATTCCCGCGCGCGAGCGCCGGGCGCGGGTCCTTCTTAAACTGGAGTTCTTCAACCCGCTGAGCAGCGTGAAGGACCGCATCGGGCGCGCGATGATTGAAGCGGGCGAGGCCGAGGGACTCCTTACACCGGATACGCATATCATTGAGCCCACCAGCGGCAATACCGGCATCGCGCTTGCCTTTATTGCCGCTGCACGGGGCTACCGGCTGACGCTGACGATGCCGGAGACGATGAGCATCGAGCGTCGCCACATGCTGCGCGCACTGGGCGCCAGCCTGGAGCTGACGCCGAGCCACAAGGGCATGGGCGGCGCGATCGAGCGGGCCCGAGAGCTTTCGCGCTACACGCCGCACGCCTGGACACCGGGCCAGTTCAGCAACCCGGCGAACCCGGCGGTGCATGAACGCACAACGGGTCCGGAAATCTGGCGGGCGTCCGAAGGCACGGTCGATGTGGTCGTGGCGGGTGTCGGCACAGGGGGCACCATCACGGGAACGACCCGCTATCTTCGAGGCCAGAATCCGGGTGTGCTTGCCATTGCGGTGGAGCCCAGGGAGTCGCCGATACTTTCCGGCGGCAAGCCCGGTCCGCACCGGATTCAGGGCATCGGCGCAGGGTTCGTTCCGGAAACGCTGGATGTGTCGCTGTTGAACGCGGTGGAAACCGTCACCAGCGATGATGCGGCGGGCTGGTCGCGAATTCTGGCTTCTTCTCAGGGGATCCTGGGGGGAATCAGTACGGGTGCGAATGTGTGTGCCGCGGTGCGGGTTGCGCAGCGTCCTGAGTATGAGGGCAAGACCATCGTGACCTTCGCGTGCAGCGCGGGCGAGCGGTACCTGTCGACGCCCCTCTATTCGGACGCCTACGAGCACACCGATGTGAAGAGCCTGCTCCAGCAGGCCTATGAGATCGGGGCGGGACTGTAGGAAGGATGAAGGGTGAAGGGTGAGAACCCGCCTATTTGACCCATCTGCCTATTCGGCCCATAAGACCCAGAAGACCCAGAAATTCGCGCAACGCGCTATCGAAAAAACAACAGAAACGACCAAAGGAGTACACACCATGAAACTAACCCTGAACCTTAAACAAGCCCTGCGCAATGCGGGCGTGGCGCTTGCGCTGGCGGGCATCGCGGCCGGCGGCGCCCAGGCCGCGGATATCGAACTGCTCAACGTGTCTTACGATCCGACGCGGGAGCTCTACGTGGAGTACAACGAAGCCTTCGCGGCGTATTGGAAGGAAAAGACGGGCGACAACGTTACCGTCCAGCAGTCCCATGGCGGCGCGGGCAAGCAGGCGCGGGCGGTTATCGACGGGCTGGAAGCCGATGTGGTGACGCTGGCCCTGGCCTATGACATCAGCGCCATCGCCCGGGAAGCCAAGCTTTTCGGCGAGGATTGGCAGACACGGCTGCCCCACAACAGCTCCCCCTATACCAGCACGATTGTATTCCTGGTGCGCAAGGGCAACCCGAAGGGCATCAAGGACTGGGGCGATCTGGTGAAGGAGGGCGTGGAAGTGATCACGCCGAATCCGAAAACGTCGGGTGGCGCGCGCTGGAACTACCTGGCGGCCTGGGCGTACGCGCTGAAAAAGGAACTGGGCGATCTGGCCGTGCTGAAGGACCCCAAGCAGGCGGAAAAGGTGAAGGCGGCGGACGCGAAGGCGCAGGCCTTCGTTAAGACGCTCTTTTCCCACGTGCCGGTGCTGGACTCCGGCGCCCGTGGCAGCACCACGACGTTTGTGCAGCGGGAGATTGGCGACGTACTTCTGGCGTGGGAGAACGAGGCTTTCCTGTCGATCGAGGAACTGGGACCGGACAAGTTTGAAATCGTGTATCCGTCGCTGAGCATTCTGGCGGAGCCGCCCGTGACGGTGGTGGACAAGAACGCGAAGAAGAAGGGCACGGAGAAGGTTGCGGAGGCTTACCTGAAGTACTTGTACTCCCCCGTTGGCCAGCGCCTTGCCGCGAAGCACTTCTATCGCCCGATCGAACCGAAGCACGCGGATCCCAAGGATCTTGCCCGCTTCAAAGAACTGGACCTGGTGACGATCGACGGCGTGTTCGGCGGCTGGGACGTGGCGCAGGAAAAGCACTTCAACGACGGCGGCATCTTTGACGCCATCTATGCACCGGGGAATTGATTCCCGATTGAAACGGTCGACGGGCCCGAAGGCGATGCACCACGCGCCTTCGGGCCCACCCCACGAGGAGAGAAATCTTGTTTAAGTTGCTCAAGTCCCACACGGTGTTGCCCGGCTTCGGGTTGACCCTGGGCTTTACCCTCCTGTACATGAGCCTGATCGTGCTGATTCCCCTTTCGGCGCTTTTCGCGAAGACCGCCACCATGGGCGTGAGCGAATTCTGGGCCGCGGTCACGTCGGCCCGCGTGCTGGCATCGTACAAGCTGACCTTCGGCGCGTCATTCGCCGCGGCGCTGGTAAACACCGTTTTCGGGTTTGTCACGGCGTGGGTGCTGGTGCGCTACACCTTTCCCGGAAAGCGCATTGTGGACGCGGCGGTGGACCTGCCATTCGCCCTGCCCACGGCGGTTTCGGGGATTGCGCTCACGGCCATCTACTCCAAGAACGGCTGGATAGGCCAGTTGCTGGAGCCGCTGGGTATCAAAGCCGCCTACTCGCCTCTGGGCGTGGGCATTGCCCTTACCTTCATTGGATTGCCCTTCGTCGTCCGCACCCTCCAGCCGGCGATGGAAGATTTGAACAAGGAGCTGGAGGAAGCCGCCGCCAGTCTGGGCGCGACGCGCTTCAAGACGTTTTTCCGCGTGCTCCTTCCCCCACTCGTACCGCCACTCTTGACGGGCTTTGCGCTGGCCTTCGCGCGGGCCATCGGCGAATACGGCTCGGTGGTGTTCATCTCCGGCAACATGCCCATGAAGACGGAGATCACCAGCCTGCTGATCATTACAAAGCTGGAGCAGTTTGACTACGCGGGCGCCACGGCGATTGCCGTGGTAATGCTGCTGGTGTCCTTCGTGTTGCTGCTGCTCATTAACCTGCTCCAGTGGTGGAGCGTTCGCAACTATCAGGGAGGACACGCATAATGGCGACCGCAGCCTCTCAGCGCTTTCCCAAGCCCCAGGCGGCCATTACCGAGCCGCGGTGGCTCCGCGTTCTTCTTATAACGATTACCGTGCTGTTCCTGGCCTTTTTCCTCTTTGTGCCGCTGGCGGCCATCTTCACGGAAGCGCTGCGCAAGGGTATCGGGGCCTATTTCAAGAGCTTCAACGATCCGGCGGCCCTGTCGGCCATCAAACTGACGCTGCTGGTGACGGGCATTTCCGTGCCGTCGAACCTTGTCTTTGGCCTGGCCGCGAGCTGGGCGCTGGCCAAGTTTCAGTTCTGGGGTCGGAGCGTCCTGATTACGCTGATCGACTTGCCCTATGCGGTTTCTCCGGTGATTTCCGGCCTGATTTACGTGTTGCTCTTCGGGCTTCAGGGCTGGCTTGGCCCGTGGCTGAGCGAGCACGACATCAAGATAATTTTTGCGGTGCCGGGGATTGTGCTGGCGACGATGTTTGTGACCTTTCCCTTTGTGGCGCGGGAGCTGATCCCCATCATGCAGGAGCAGGGCACGGAAAACGAGCAGGCGGCGCTTTCGCTGGGCGCGTCGGGCTGGCAGACCTTCTGGCGGGTCACGGTGCCCAACGTGAAGTGGGCCCTGCTCTACGGCGTCATCCTGTGCAACGCCCGAGCCATGGGCGAGTTCGGCGCGGTGTCGGTGGTCTCCGGTCACATCCGGGGCAAGACCAATACCCTACCGCTCCACGTGGAGATTCTGTACAACGAATACAACTTCGTCGCGGCCTTTGCGGCGGCGTCCGTGCTGGCCCTGCTGGCGCTGGTGACGCTCGTGCTGAAGGCCATCGTAGAACGGCTGGCCCACGAGGGCAGCAAGTCCGCATCGTAAGTGCGCCCCATTCGCACAGGAGTTTGATTGATGAGTATTGAAGTTCAAAATGTCACCAAAACCTTCGGCACATTTCGAGCGCTGAACGATGTATCCCTGACGGTAAATACGGGCGAGCTGGTGGCCCTGCTGGGGCCCTCCGGATCCGGCAAGACAACGCTGCTGCGGATTATCGCGGGCCTGGAGATTCCGGACCCGAATCCCGAGACCAAGATCCTGTTTCACGAGGAAGATGTGGCCCGGGTTTCGGTGGGCAAGCGCCGCGTGGGCTTTGTATTCCAACATTACGCGCTGTTCCGCCACATGACGATCTTTGAAAATGTCGCGTTTGGGCTTCGCGTGCGTCCACGGGCGACACGGCCGGCAAAGGCGGCAATCGAAGCGCGCGTACATGAATTGCTCCAGCTCGTGCAGCTCGACGGACTGGCCAGGCGCTATCCGCACCAGCTCTCCGGCGGGCAACGGCAGCGTGTGGCCCTGGCCCGCGCTCTGGCCGTCGAGCCCAGCGTGCTCCTGCTGGATGAACCCTTCGGCGCGCTGGATGCGAAAGTGCGCAAGGAACTTCGGGCCTGGCTGCGTCGTCTGCACGACGAGATCCACGTAACCAGTGTATTCGTGACCCACGATCAGGACGAGGCCCTGGAAGTGGCGGATCGGATCGTTGTGATGAATGGCGGAAGGATCGAACAGGTAGGCACGCCCGACGAGGTGTTCCACCACCCGAAAACCGAATTCGTGATGCGCTTTCTGGGCGAAACCAACGACTTCCACGGTCGCGTGGATTCCGGCACGGTGCAGTTTGGTTCAATGGCGCTGCCCTACCCCGAAGCGCGTCAGCAGGTCGTTGGCGATGCGCGGGTGTTTGTTCGGCCCCATGATCTGACTATAGACACCAAAAAGGAAGGCGATTCTTCGCTGGAGGCGTCGGTGGTGCGCGTGCAGTCGGCGGGGTCGCTGGTGCGGGTGGAACTGAAGACGAGTGACGGCCAGGAATTGGCGGCGGAGGTATCGCAGGAACGCTTCGGCACGATGCGCATCGAGGTGGGCAGCACGGTCTATGTGCGACCGCGGCACATACGGGTGTTTTCGGGGGCTTGACGCTCGATCTATTTACCTCAGATACCTTCTCGCCGCCCTTTGGGTTTGACTCCATTCACTTTGGAGCCCTTACTCAAAGGGCGGGCTGCTTTTTCGCTCATGCAGCTTTCAGGCCGCAGCGCGGGAATGTCTGGTCCGCAGATTCAGAGTGTGGCGTTGCTTCCGCAGCAAGATATCGCTACAGTATGGAAAGATTGACTAAGAACAGAAAAGTAATTCGGCAGAAACTGGAGGCGCACCATGAAATTCTCTCATATGGCATATCTAATCGCTGGCATTGCGTTTTGTTCGACCTTGGCCTCGGAAGCGGAGTCCACACAGAACGACGACTTGTGGCGTCTGGTTGCCCAAGCGCACACGATTGTTGGGGGACGCCTGATAGTCCCCGTCGCTGAAATCCAGGCAGCCGCCGCCGCGGGCGAAGGGCGATATGTGAATATCACGGTGGGCACAACGCGGGTGTTGAAGCGTCCGACTCAATCGGCGTCTGTTTCCATACAATGGTGGACCGAGCCGAACTCCAATGGACCGACCGTGGGTACGATTGAAAACCTCGATGGACAGGAGGCGATACTCTTTCTTACCCAGTTCGATGAAGCCGGGCCAGGCCACTTCTTTTTGCGCACACCGAAGGCACTCCAGGCATCTTCGCCGGAAGCCTGGGCCGCGATTGAAGCGGAAGTGAGCGCCCAGGAGGCAATCCTCAAGAACTATCAACCCCCGGCAATAAAGGACACCGAATTTCGGCGGGTCCGGAAGCTGGTCGATTCCTTGACCCACCCGGAGCGGGCGGAAGAAGCACTCAGCGAGCTACAGTCTTTGGGAAAGGAATCGGTGCCCGCGATGATCCACCTGATGGACGACCGGCGCTCCCTGACCGTAAAGCAAATCACCGTGTCGATGCCGGCCGGGCACTGGGAAGGCATCGCGCACTACGCACCGCAATGCGTGGTCGACGTGATGTCAATCCTATTGAGTCGCATCACGGGCGAATCCTTCGGTACGCTCCAGAACGGCGGGTCCGAACGGGAACGAGCGGCTGCGGTCGACGCCTGGCGAGTTTACCTCCACTATTTGACAATTGAATCGGAGACTGCGCTCGACGGTAGGCCCTGAAATGGCCTCCCGCTTGTTACGCGAAGTCTATGCCGCAGAGCGGAACGATATGCATTCCCACGGAGGACCGTGGGAACGAGTGTGCTCTACAGCCGCTCGACGTTCACTTCCATCCGCAACAGCGGCACGGGGTCGCCGAACTGGGTGTAGATCGCCACATCGGCGGCGTCGCGTCCGTAGGCGATGGCGACGCGGGCGCCCTGGAGGTCTTGCTGGGTGGGGTCGAAGGTGTACCAGCGGCCTCCAATAAAAGCCTCGAACCAGGCGTGGAGATCCATGGGTTGGAGGCCGTCGAGGTAACCGACGACCATGCGGGCGGGGATGGAGAGGGCGCGGCAGAGGGCTATGCCGAGGTGGGTCATGTCGCGGCAGACGGCGTGGGTGCGCTGGTTGACCTCGGTGGCGCTGATGATCTCCTGTCCGCAGCCGGGGGCATATTGGATAGTGGCACGGATGTAGTTCACGATGGCGGCGCACTGGTCGTAGCCCGGGGCCCAGCCGACGGTGATGGCGGCGGCCATTTCCCCGAAGCGGTCGGACTCGCAGTAGCGGCTGGGCAGGAGGAAAGGCAGGGTCGCTTCGGGCAATTCCTGCACGGGGTTGAACCACGCACCGGGCGCGGTGTCGGAGGCGTCGGCTGTTTCCACTTCCGCAGTGGCGCGGATGGTGAAGGGGCCCGGCGGGGCCACAAGTCGCTGGCAGAGGTTGCCAAAGGGGTCGGTGAATTCTGACATGGGGACTTCGGGGGTACGGGTAAATTCCTCACGGAACACGGATTGGTGGTCGCCACTCTGGGGGCGAAGCATGAGGAGGAAGGGGGTTTCCGTGACTGCGTGGAATTCGAGGAGACAGGATGTCTGGAGCCGCATAGTTTGTTTCCGCAATGATTCATGTATGCCGGTTTGGCACTTGCCTTTGACAAGTTTTACGAATCGTTTGCTGAGAGACGAGCAAACGCTTCCCGTGGGGTGACAATTGGAATATCTTCCACATGGCCAAGCACCACCATATGGCCTTTGTCGCCCGACACGATAAGGTTTGCATTTCCAGCGATTGCGGCTGCCAGGATGAGGTTGTCATCCGGGTCCGCCGACACCATTGGAACTTGAACGATTTCCACAAGCAGAGACTTTGACAGCATGAGATCCAGCAGGTCCGCTACCTCTGCCGAATCGATACGCCCCTTTATCCGTGTATAGCCCGTTACCCGCCTAAGTTCCGATAACTGGTGTCTTGAAGAAACGAGCTCGAAGGCATCGTCAAGCCAGAGCTGAAGTAGTCGACCCGAATGGCCCTCTCTTCCCAGCAGGCCCGAAACGAGCACGTTCGTATCAAGAAGGATTCTCACGCGCCCATTTCACCGCTTCTTCGGCCAAAGCGTCCGCCTCCTCGGGGCTCAGGTCGGCGTTTCTATCCTGAATAGCCCGCACGGTACGCCGCAGAAGCTCCGCGCGCACCGCCTGATCCACAAAGTCAGCGAGGTCTGCGGAACCGTGCTCATGTGCGAGGTAACGCTGCACTCGGCGGTCCGTGTCGTCTGGTATGGCAAGGGTCCACTGCGTCATGGGCATCTCCATGCAATTGAGTTGCGTTGCTTAAGTTTACACCATGGAGGCGGAGCCGCAAAATACTTCAACCGAAGCAGCGAGCGGTGGCCCCCGTGGTTATGCCTCCGATTGCAGGGACGGCAGGGACGACAGGGACGGCAGGCCTCTTAGACCAGTCGTCGCTGTTGTCACTGCCGTCCCTGTAACGTGGCATTGGGTAAGTTTGACGGTATCAGCCCAGCGTCTTCGCGTGCTCCACGAGCTGATCCAGCGCGGTGGCCCAGCCGTCGTGGAAGCCCATGTCTTCGTGCTGCTTTTTGACTTCAAGGCTGTTGTGGAGCGCCATGGCGATGTAGCGGGTTCCGGCGCCTTCGGGTTGCATGGTGACGACGCCGGTCATGAAGGACTTCTCTGCGGGGCGGTAGCCGGGCAGGAGGGCGTCGGTGAAGACGAGGCGCTCCATGGGCACGACTTCGAGATAGCAGCCCATGTTGGGGAATTCCTGACCTTCGGGGGAGAGCATGGTGGTGCGGAAGATGCCGCCGGGGCGGAGGTCGATCTCGCAGTCGCTTACGCCCCAGGGTTTTGGGCAAAACCAGACCTTGAGGTGCTCCGGCTCGGTCCAGGCTTTCCAGACAAGTTCCACGGGGACATCGATGACACGCTCGAGTTTGAGGTCGAGGGCGGGGTCGAAGGCATAGGGAATCCTCATTGCTGCTGCTCCTTGAGTTTGAGAAGGTATTCGTCCAATTGATCCAAACGGCGTTCCCAGAGCGAGCGCTGCCGGGCGAGCCAGTCTTCGACGGTGTGCAGTTTTGCGGCGTCGAGTTTGTAGGTCCGAACGCGGCCCGTTTTTCTGGAGCTCACCAGTCCGCTGTCTTCGAGGACCCGCAGGTGCTGCACGAAGGAAGGCAGGGCCATGTCGAAAGGCTCGGCCAGTTCGCTGACGGAGGCCGAACTGAGGCTCAATCGCTCCAGGACGCGGCGGCGCGTGGGGTCCGACAGGGCCTTGAACACGGCGTCGATGGGCTCGGCGACGAGGGACATGATTTACTCCTTGTGATGGCCCGGGTGGGGTTCTCACTGCTGCGGATTGGATTATAGCAGAAGAGAATACTTAGGTCAACACCTAATTGTTTGAAATTCGGGTGTCTGGTGCGAAATTGTGTCCCAGAACCGGCACTTGCGGCGTCTATCCGCAGGGGGCTACACTCCCTTGTTACGAGAGGGCATTAGGGTGAACGACGAAAAGCACAGACGGCAGTTTCTGCAGACGATTGCGGCGGGGAGCCTGCTTGCCCTCGCCCCCACGGCGCTTGCCCAGGGTCGGCGCACGCGCAACACGACGGAAGACGAGGATCCGAGCGTGTTTGTGTTTTCCCGGCTTCAGTTTCGCACCATCAACACGACGCAGGACGAGTGGGACTGCGGAATCGACAAGGACGAGGATCTGCTTCGTTTTGTTCGGGAGACGACGAACATCAAGCTGTCCGAGAAGACGTTTTACGAGCGATCCATCTCGATAGAAGACCTGCGACAGGCCTATTTCCATCCGGATGCGCCTTCGGTGGCCTTCAGCCGTCCCTTTATCTTCATGACGGGCAGCGGGATGTTCGAATTCAACGAACCGGAGGCGGCGACGCTGCGCGAGTATATCAAGCGGGGCGGGTTCTGGTATGTGGATGACTGTATCGCCAAGGACAACCCGAACGCGTTTTACAAGTGCTTCCTTCGGGAGTTCAAGAAGGTCTTTCCGGATATGGAGATGGTTCCGGTGCCGAAGGACCATGAGATCTATCACTGTGTGTACGACATGCCGGATGGCGCGCCGTGGGTCCAGGGGGATCGTTCTTCGGACATGGGTCTTTTCATCGACAAGCGTCTTGCGGTGCTGTTGACCTCGGTGGATCTGCACTGCGGCTGGCGGTGGGAATTCACGAACCGGACGGTTCACGCGGACAAGACGATCTGCCGGAAAATGGGCGTAAATATTATTGTGTATGCGCTGACCCATTGAGGGCGGGTGCGCCGCGCGAATAGATTGGGGCGGTTGGCGGTAGTTGAGGTGCAATCGAAAGGCCAGATTTTGGCGCAAACAGGGGATCAAAATGGCAAAGAGAAATGTTTCCGAAGGCAGGCGCTCCATTTACATGGTCGGGCAGGTGTTGGTCGTGGTGGGCATGCTCACTTTTGGTTCCGTATTCGTAACGTTCGCAATGGATTTTGGCCGCTTCGATAATTTTGTGGGCCGTGCCCAGTCGTTTGCCATGCGGGCCTTTGGCGGCATGGCCCTGATGATAGCGGGTGGCGCCCTGGCTGGGATTGGCCGTGCTGGCCTGGCGGGCTCCGGTGTGGTGCTCGATCCGGAACGGGCGCGAGAAGACCTGGAGCCCTGGGCGCGCATGGCCGGGGGCATGATGAAAGACGGCTTGGACGAGGCGGGAATTGTGGTGGGCACGCCGGCGGGGAAGCGCGCGGACTTTGGGGAGCGGTTGCGCGAGCTTCACGCGCTGCATCAGGAGGGGATTCTCTCGGACGAAGAATATGCGCGGGAGAAGGCCGAGGTGCTGGAGCGGAACTGAAGGTCGCGGGCTGGAAAGATTGTGAGATGGATCGAGAAGTCGAGCGGCGAAAGGGGCGACATCCCGATGAGCCATGGCGCTGGCGGGAAGATTGGGATGGGGGCGTCCTGCGATGTCAGCGGCCGGCCCGCCTTGCATTCCAGTGGGTGTTCAGTGCTTTCCTGAGTTGTGTTGGATTTTTTGTCGCGGTCAATTGGAAAGACTTGGCGAAGGACGACCAATCCACCTTCCTGTTCGGTGGGACCATATTCATGGCAATTGTGGTAGTGTTGCCGACTATTTTCAGCACCCTCCGCTGGTGGAAATGGCGGGACATGGTGTGCGAACTCCAGACGATTCCCGGGGCCATTGGCGGACGCCTGGTCGCAACTATCAGGACCCCTGTCGCGCCGACGGAGATCGACTCCATCGAGACGCGCCTTACCTGCTATTACTATAGTCCCGAGAGCGGCACGGACACGGGCCACGGCATGCGGACCGAGCTGTGGCGTGAAGCGCAGACGATCCCCGCGGCTTCGATAGGGATGGACGCCCAAGGCTGCGCACTTATTCCGGTGGATTTCGCCATACCATCCACGTGCGAGGCGTCGACGGCGGAGATGAAGCCTGACCGGGTTCAGTGGGAACTTGCCGTCAGCGGGAAATCGGCGGGTATCAATCTCTCGGCGATGTACATTGTTCCTATTTTCCAGTTTGCTGGGGAGCAGGCGATATCGCGTGTTGAAAGCCTCGCGCCGGAAGTGCCGGTGGCGTACCCACAGACGATTCAGGTAAAGGAATGGGGCGATGGGATTGAGTTTCACTATGTGGACACTCCGCTTAGAATTCTCGTCGCGCTTGTATTCGCCATTGCCACCGTTGTTCCTACCGCGCTGCCGGTCTATCTTTACACCTCGACCTCGACGCCGATCTTCGTGGTGATCGTTTTCGCAGTTTTTGCCATTCCGCTCGTGCATACCACGCTGCGCCTCTGGTTTGGCCGAAGCCACGTTTGCCTCTCCCCCACATCGCTTACCGAAATTTCTTCGATGCTGGGCTTCCTCCGTCGAAAGGCAACTCCCCTGGGCGAAATCGTGCTGGTGGATGCGCAGGTTGATGGGCGTTCCGGGAAGACGCTGTACTATGCGATCCGGGTGCATACGGAGTCGGGCGTGCGGTTGGTGCTGAAGGGAATTCGCGACAAGGCGGAGGCGGACAGGCTGGTGCGGCAGATTGAGGCGTACCTGGCGCGGCACCGGCCGGGTGTGGCCTGAGCCAGTTCGTGTCCCCGGAACAGGAGTGCTTTGATCGTGCGGAGTGCGCTCGGGCCGCGACGGGACAGCCACGGACGTTACAGGCCCCCTTGGCTCGGGTAGGGGCCGTGTACATTCGACGTGAGGTGTCGTGGCGTGGCGCGTGGGTCCGCGTCAGTCCCTGCGGTGTCGCGCTATTTTGCTGCGTTCACGCCGTAGATTCTTGCATCCCGGAGGAAGAAGCGGAGTTGCACGCTTTGTCCGGTGAGGTCTCCCCCATTTTTCCCGTCCCAGGCCATGGGGAGGGCGCGGCCTTCGGTGTTTTCGTAGAGGCATTTGTCGCGCTCGTAGCCGGGGATGAGCATTCCAGTGGCGTCTTTCAGCTCCGCCATGATGTAGGCCTGTCCGGTGGCGCCTTCGGCCGGTCGATAGCCCGCGTACGCATTGAGGGTGAGGCCAGCCGCAGGCATTGTGAAGGGGGGCGTGGAGAATTCGCCGTTGGCGCGACAGGTGGTGTAGAACACACGGTCGTCGGGCAGACTGGCGATGCTGCCGTCGGGCTTGTAATAGCGGAGGCGACCTTCGCGGAAGAGGGGGCCCTGGAGGGCGAGCCAGAACTGCTGCTCGAAGGCGTTGGTGTCGCGGAAGGGTCGCTTCCAGTTGAGTCCGTCGCGGCTGATGGCCCACTCGCTCATGTAGGGCGGGCCGTGCTTGGTGAGGGCGCGGCGTGAGTTGGCTTCGGAGGGCGGGGGCATGTAGTCATTGAGGAGGAGGGCGAAGCGGCCCTGCAAGGGGGTGACCACGACACGGTAGAACTCGAGATCGGCGGGGTCGTGGGCATCGGGCGTCCAGAGGGTGGCGCCGCCGAGGAATTCGGGGGTGAACGATTCCCAGGTGACGCCATCGCCCGAGCGGAGGAAGGACAAGACTCGGCGGCGTTCGCCGATGTTATCCGGATAGCGCTTCGGGTAAGGTTGCACGATGGTCTGGATGTTTACGAGTTGGCCCGTGGGGGCGTGCCAGAAGAAGCAGGAGGCGTCGTGGCCCTGGAGGGCGTTGTCCGAGATCAGCTTCCAGTCCGTGCCGTTGTCGCTTCGGAAAACGTGAAGTTTGCCGGGCCATTCGGCCCAGGAGAAGAGGAAAATGGCGCCGTCGGTGGGCCGGTAGACAAAGTTTGCGAAGCCCTGCCACTCGCTGCGCTCGTATTCGAAGACGACTTCCTCCCCTTCGAAGGTGCGACCGTCACGGGTGCCGCATCGGACGATCTGGATGACCCGATGGGCGCGGTCGTCCCAGTTGCGCATGCGCCAGCCATAGATCCAGGCTGCACCATCGGGCCCGGGAACTTCACAGCCGTACTGCATGTCTGGGAAGCCGGTGGCGCGGCCTTCGTTCTCTAGTTGCTCGGCGCCGAAGACGATCTTGCCGAAGGGCGCTTCGATGTCGGATGCGTCCCAGAAACGGAGGGGCAAATCGGCCGCCGGCACGCGGAGGGCACTGATGACGAGAGCGAGGGCGGTGATGGCGCACTTCATGGGGCATCTTCTCCAATGGCGGATTTGCAGCAGGGAGCCTGGGGGGCGGTGGTCATCGATTCGAACGCTATTCGCGCTTCCTTCCCCAGGAGCGCTTTTCCAATTGGGCCGAACTGCTCGGCCAGTTCGGTCGCGTGGTTTCCGTAAGCTTCGGCCACGAGGGGCGCGCCCTGGGCGAGGCTGTAATCGACCGCGCCGCCGAGGGCAAGCACCATGTCTTCCAAAAGGCGGCATTCGTTCCACTCGCCGAGGATTTCCTGGGCCGCTTTGACGTGCTCGATATGGGTAGTCATGGCGTCGCCATAGAGGGGCGCATGAAACTCGCAGGCGTAGCGCAAATGTTTCAGGGCGATACGCACGAGGTGGAGGGCTTCCGGATCTTCCGAGCGCCGCCATTCCTTACGCGCGACGCGCGCCTCGGTCAGGGTGCCGAGGATTCCGGCCTGGGCGAGATCGAGGATGCAGATGCCGTCGGTCTTAATTTCGGCTAGAAGCGCGGCCAAGGCTTCCGAGAAATGATCGCCCGCCGCGAGCTTAGCCGCTTCGCGGCAATAGTTCGCCTGATCGTCCCGACGTGTGTCGATTATGGTGATGGCGTGGTCCATGAAGCGCCGCCAAACGCCGTGGGTCTCTTCGCGGTGCTCGCGCAACATGATCGCCATGACGTCGAGCTCGCGTCGGGTGCCCAGGTCGCGGGTGATGCTCCGGGCGAGCTTGCGGAGGGCCTTGCGCGGCTTCGGCGACAAATAAGGCTGGTAGATGTCGAGAGCCATGCGCAGGCGGCGGGAAGCCACGCGCATGTCGTGTATGGCGGCGCCGTCGAGGTTGTCTACCCCTTCGACCTTAGCCATGATGATGTCGGCCTGGGTCTGAACGACGGCCTGGGCCTGCTCTTGGCCCCGAGGACAGGCGGTGTGCTTGCTCATGCCTCGTCCTCACTGGCGACGTCTGGTTGGGCCTGATGGGTTTCCCAGGCGGCGAGGGCCTTCAACAGGGATTGCTCGGCGCGGACCCTGTCGTCGCCCTGGGAACGGCTCCAGATGCGGGCGGTGTCACAGACGGCCTGCATGGCGTTGAGACGTCGAGCGTCGATGATGTGCATTCCCTCGCGGGGCATGGCGCTTCCTTTTCGAATGACTGAATACCTGCCAGTATAGGCTATAGCGGCAGGGCGGGCCAAGTGCCTGAGGGGTAGCGGACTGATAGGACCAATACGACGGATAGGACCGATATGAGCGCTAAGTGAGTCGTGCGCGGGGCGGGTTGGGCGTGCTATGATCTTCGTGCGCTGGGGTCCGGCGCTTTTCACTACCCCTACCCTTGGCCCTTTGTGTGCCTGTCGCGGAGAGTTTCCATGCATGTTCCCCTGCTCGACCTGAAAGCGCAGCTTGCCCCGATTGAAGCCGAGCTGAAGCAGGCTGTCCTGGATGTTATCGATTCGACGCGCTATGTCATGGGGCCGGAAGTGGACGGGCTGGAGGCGGAGATCGCGGCGTATTGCGGGGTGGAACATGCCATCGGGGTGACTTCGGGCACGGATGCGCTGCTGATGGCGTTGATGGCGCTGCATGTGGGGCCTGGGGATCTGGTGGTGACTTCGCCCTATTCATTCTTTGCGACGGCGGGCGTGGTGGCGCGATTGAACGCCACGCCGGTCTTCGTGGACATCGATCCGAAGACGTACAACATCGATCCTGCGGCGCTGGCGAACTGGTTTGCGGAGAATCCCGACGCCGCAGAGCGCGTGAAGGCGATTATCCCGGTGCACCTGTACGGTCAATGCGCGGACATGGACCCGATTCTGGCTATTGGCCGGCAGTATGATGTGCCGGTGATTGAGGACGGCGCTCAGGCGATTGGCTCGACCTATCCGGGGAAGGAGGGCGTGCAGAAGGCGGGTTCGATGGGAGCGATGGGCTGTTATTCCTTTTTCCCGAGTAAGAACCTGGGCTGCCTGGGCGACGGGGGCATGGTGGTGACGAATGATGCGGCGCTTGCGGACAAATTGCGGCGACTCCGCAACCACGGGATGGAGCCGAAGTACTACCATTCGCTCATCGGCGGCAACTTTCGGATCGACGCGTTGCAGGCGGCGGTGTTGCGCGTGAAGCTGAAGCATCTGGAAACCTGGCACGGGATGCGCCGGGCGAACGGCGCGTATTATGACGGTCATTTCTCGACCGGGGCCATCGGGCTTCCGGCGCTGGCCTACGGACGGGAGCACCATATCTACAATCAGTATATCGTGCGGATTCCGGGTCGGCGTGACGAAGCCAAGGCGCACCTGACGGCGAAGGACATCGGGTGCGATATCTATTACCCGATTCCCTTTCACCTGCAGGAGTGCTTCCAGTATCTGGGGTATCGGGAGGGGCAGTTCCCCCACGCCGAGCTGGCCGCGAAGGAAACGCTCGCGCTGCCGATTTATTCGGAGCTTAGGGATGAAATGCAGGATTGCGTGATTGGGGCGCTCGAGGGGTTGCTGGGGTGATCTGCCACTGACTGGGTTTGCCTGGTTCAAGGCGGGGCACTGCACACATTCTGCCGGCAGGGATGCCGGCGCTCCCAGCCCGCCGCATTACTTCACACCTTCGAGGCTTGTACAATGCGGCGGAGGATGGCTGGGGTTTGGTCGTAGAGGGGATCGCTGTCGAGGGCGGCGGGGTCTTTGGCCGTTTTTCTGCTGTTGAGGAATTTCACGATTTCCATTGAAAAGCCCACGGGATCGCCATGGCCATCGCGGCGGAGGTCGTCAATCCAGTAGGCGGCGTTTACGAGGTTGAAGAGATCGCGGGCGGCGAGGATGGCGGCCCAGGTGGCGCAGGTCACGCCGCGTCCGCTGTGACTGCTGAGGGCGTAGGCCGCGGGATAGAGCACCAGTTCATTGGCACGGCCCTCGCCGAGATAGGCCACGAGGTTGTCTTTAACCAGGAAGTACTCCCGACCTTTTTTGTCGACATCACCGAATCGCCCCTGGGCGATGTGGTGCTGGATGGTGCGTCGGGCGGTACCGAGGGCCTCGGCGATTTCTTCTACGGTCCAGGAGCTTTGCATGGTGGCGCAAGGGTCTTTCATGAGTCGCGAAACTGGCAGGTTCACTGCGCCTGTGGCGCAACGGACGGCCATTTTGGCGCAGATGTATGGTAAATTCAAGTGGTCGATACCTGGTCGTGCCCGCTATGGTGTAAGTCTGACCGATCTGACCGATCTGACTGATCGGTGGATTGTGGTGGCGTGGGACCTTGACAGGACCTCGCGGAATGTTGACGATAGTAGTCAGTGATTTTCTGTACTGGAGAGATGCCATGACTCGAGTTGTCCTGTTTTTGACGCCGCTTCTTTTTTCCGCCGCACTGCTTGCGGGGCAGGCCGACGCACCGTCGGATGAGGACGGGTTTGTGCCCCTGTTCAACGGGGAGAATCTCGACGGGTGGGAGACGCCCGACCCCTCCTACTGGTCGATCGAGGATGGCGCCATCACGGCGAAGATCACGACGGAGCATCCCTGCTCGGTGAATCAGTACCTCGTGTATGAGAAAGAGCCACTGGGTGATTTTGAGCTGAAGTTGTCGTTCCGAATGAACGGATGGCCGACGCCGGAATTGCCTCACATCAATGGGGGTTTCCAGTTTCGCAGCAGGGTGATCGAGGGTCACGACGTGGCGGGCTATCAGGTGGACAACAACCTGGCGACGGACTGGCTTGTTCGGCTTTATGACGAGCACGGGCGGCATACGCTGGCCTGGCGCGGTGAAAACACGACGATCACGGACAAGGGGGAGCTGGTGGTGTCGCCCATCGAGGCGGCAAAAGGTCCGGCGGAATTCAAGCTGGAGGAATGGCACGAGTATCACCTGATTTGTCAGGGGCCGAAGATTACACTGAAGGTCAATGGCAAGGTGATGGCCGAGGTGACCGACAACGATCCCAAGCAGCAGGAGTTCACGGGGGTATTGGCGCTGCAACTGCACAGCGGTCCGCCGATGACGGTGCAGTTTCGAGATGTGCGGGTGAAGAAGCTGTAGTGATTTTGAGGACGAAGGACTTAAGGGACTGGAAGGACTGAAGGGACTGGAAGGACTTAAGGGACTGGAAGGACTTAAGGGACTGAAAGGACTTAAGGGACTGAAAGGACTTAAGGGACTGAAAGGACTTGAGGGACTGAAAGGACTTGAGGGACTGAAAGGACTTGAGGGACTGAAAGGACTTAAGGCATGGGCTATCCAGTGGCTACGCTGTCGCAAGAACGGCGCTGTCGTGGAAGCATTCCCGCAGTGTTGTCTCCGGTGTCCTTTGCGTCGTCTCTTGTCCTTGACTGGCGCGCCTCCGCTCAAGTACAACCACATTAGTCTTGCAACACCTTGGAGAAGCACCCCATGAAATCTTTTTCCCGCAGTCTCATGCTGGCCTTGACGTGTGCGCTTGCCCTGGGCGCGAATGGGGCCGAACCCGCCGCAACGGACGAGGGTTGGGTCCGCATCTTCAATGGCAAAGACCTCGAAGGGTGGACGCCGAAGATCCGCTACCATGAACTGGGCGAGAACTGGAACAACACCTTCCGGGTTGAAGATGGCGTGCTGAAGGTCTCTTACGATCAGTATGGCGGAAAATTCAACGAGACCTTCGGGCACCTTTTCTACAAGACGCCTTTCTCCCACTATAAATTCCGGATGGAGTATCGCTTTGTGGGCGAGCAGATCGCCGACGGCCCCGGCTGGGCACTGCGCAACAGCGGGATCATGCTCCATGGCCAGGACCCAGCGACGATGGAGAAGGATCAGGACTTTCCCGCGTCGATCGAAGTGCAACTGCTGGGCGGTGACGGCGAGAAGGAGCGGACGACGGCCAATCTCTGCACGCCGAGTACCAACGTGGTGCTGAACGGCGCGTTGTTTGAGCCGCACTGCGTGAACTCCCGTTCGAAGACCTATCACCTCGACCAGTGGGTGAAGGTGGAGGTCGAAGTCCAGGGGAATGATTTCATCCAGCACTTCATCAACGGCGAGGCAGTCTTTGAGTATGAGAAGCCCCAGCTCGACCCGAAGGACAAGTATGGCAAGAAGCTCATCAAGAATGGTGACGTGATGCTGAGCGGCGGGACGATCTCGCTGCAGAGCGAGAGCCACCCGGTGGAGTTTCGGAATATTGAGATACTGGATTTGAGCGGGCGGTAGAGCTGAACCGCAAATTTGCCCAAATTCTCGCAAATTTTATGCTGAGCAGGTGGGAGAGATTTGAACGGCAAGTGAACGCGAATCTGGACCAGTTTGAATGCAGGATGCAGTGCTTGACGTTGGCTTTTCAACGGCCACGGGGGCTTGGCATATTGGGATAGATAAGCACAACAACCTCAAAGGACTCAAATAGAACGATCGTAGGTTGATCTTCGTCATCTTTGATATCCTTTGAGGTTAAGTCGACACTTACATTACCTTTCGCCGGGTTGAGCGACCTGCCTGATCGTGCAAATTCAACATCGCGCAGGCCGATTTCTTGCTGCGCTCTTCATCTCTATTTGACGGTAATCGTTGCGGCTATGCTGGCGCCGGTCAGGATGTCTTCGGCGTGAAGGGTCCATTGGCCCCTGGGGTCGTTCAACGCAAAGGGGATGGTGACTTTCCCCTGGCCACTTTCGATGACTACGTGATCCGCGAGCCAGTTTGCCTGGTTGTCATTGGGACCGTTGAGATGGAGTTTCAGTGCGCGCGGGCCGCTGGGGCCGGGCACCGCAATGGTCGGGGTCAGGACTTCGCCGGGCGCCGCGTCGGCACTGCCGAGGTCGATTTCGGGTGGCTGCGGCGCATCCGGAAGGAGGGCGAAGAAACTCGCGCGGGCTTTGACAAGTGCTACGGGGAATTCCGAAACACTGCCGAAGGATTTTTTCGACTTGATGTCAATGACGTGACGGGGCTCCGGAAGGGTGACGTGGAGTTCTTTTGATTCAGGGCCAAGCAGCGCAATTAGCTCCACGTCGCCGTTCTTCCAGCGCGTGAGTTCCACGCCTTCCGGGTGGGCTCCCTCTTCCCCATCGAGCACCGCCGGGCCGCCTGATCCCGCCGGGACCTGTTCGCCCTCATCGAGCAATCGAGCCACTTCCTGCGTCTCGGCCGTGGTGGCGACTTCCCGCACCTGTATGGCCGCTTCGACGCCCGAGGCCGCGAGGGCCTGCCGCAGGAATTCGTCGAAGGGCGCGGGATAAATGGCGAAGTTGAAGAGCAGGGCCTTCCCCTGGCCGAAGTTGTTTTGAATGGCGGCGGGGTACTTCAGCCCGTGGTGGAAGTGGATGGGAAAGGTCCAGCCGAGGGCCTCGCCCGTGGTCAATTCCACGGAGGGGTCGGCGTACATCTGGGGATAGACGTCCCTGCCGTACCAGTTCCCCCACTCCATGTACACCTTGCGTCCGTTCAGGGTTCCATCGATCCGCATGCGGTCGAGATCGGCGGCTTTCTGCTTCGGCCCGCGCTTCACGCCGAAGACATCGTCGAGGATGCCGCCGGACTCGTAGGGCTTGCAGCGATCATTGTAGAGTCCGGGACGGACATCGGCAATGAGGGTTCCGCCCTGTTGTACGAAGTCGCGAATGACGGAGGCCTCCCGCTCGCCTATGGCGAAAGCGAGGGGGAGAATGAGCACTCTGTACTTTGATGCGTCGAACTCGCCGAGGCGCAACTGGCGGTCGGTGACATAGTCGAACTGGAGCCCGGCATTGTGGATGGCCTCGTGCCATCGGTCGTGGTCGCGGTTGTACAGCCCGTAGGTTTCGTTGCCGTCGAAGTGGGCGATGTGGGTGGAGGGCATGCTGTAGAGCATGGCGATGCCGTCTTTTTCCATGGGGTATTTCATCAGCAGATCGCCGAGGCCGTCGCGCACGACCTGGGTATCTTCGATGAGCGGGCGGGCCGTGGGCGAGGGCGCAAGGCTGGGCAGGAGATAGCCGTGGTAGCCTTCGCCGATGTTGTCCCAGCGCCACCACTGGATGGTGTTCATGTTGTTGGTGATCTGGCCCCAGTAGTAGCCCAGTTCTTCGTCGGGATCCATGCTGTAGCCGATCCAGTTGCCGGTGGGGAAATTGGGCTTCGCCAAGGAGCGCACCACCTCATTGGCCGGACCGTGGTAGGGTCCGAAATATTCCATCTCCCGCATGAAGAGGTCCAAGTCGCCGCCCTGGCGCGAGCGCGTGGTGTGGCGGCGAAGAGAGAAGCTGTCGGTGCCTTCAAAGCCGGTGAGGGCCTGGGGGTCGAGTTCCTTGAAGGCGACGAGGAATCGCTTGCACCATTTTACGTAGCTCCAATTCTGGAAGGCCTGGCGATCATACCAGCGGGCATAGTTTTCGTCCTGCAGGGCGCGGATCTCGTCGTTGATGTCGCCGAGTCCGACCTGGGCCTCACCGAACTTAATCTCGTCGTCGGTGATGTCCTTCTGAAAGCGCTGCTTGTAGAAATCTCTAAACCATTCGGGGGCGTCGGGGGCCGGGAGCGGCCCTTCCGTGAACAGATTCACGTCGTCAAAGGTGGTGTACTTCTCGCCCCACGATGCGTTGAGGGCATCGATGTCGCCATAGACCTCTTTCAGATATTCGCGATAGGCCTTGATGCAGTGGGGACCGAGACAGGAGGCGCGCACCGCGTTTTCATCGCCCAGGGAGTAGACGAAGATGCCGTGTTCCCGAGATTTCCGGTGGCGTTCGACGGTTTCACGAACGAGTTTGTTCATGGCCTCTTCATCATGCACGCAACCGCCCTTCAGGATGCCCTGTTCATCGAGCATGGCGGTGACGGTGTGGCTGCTGGCGCGGAAGCTCGCGGCATAGGGCACGTAGGCCAGCTCGCTTGCGGAAAAAGACAGGGGCGGATCGCCGCCCTGGAGGATGGATGTGACGCCGTGGCGCGCGAGGCTTTCCACGCCGTAGGGCGCGAGATCGGCGGTGGGCGTGTTCCACATCATGAAATGAAACTGATCGCGCTTGCGCTGGACGATGCGGACATAGGACGAGGCGGTATCCAGCTTCGAGCTTCCCTCGGTCAATACCGCTTCGACGCGAACCAGCATGGGGAACCAGTCGGGAATCTGAGAAGAGAACGACGCGACACCGTCTTTCGGGATGGCGTCGTGCCGCTGCAGGACCCGCCCATCCTTGTCCACGACATCGAAGTGGAGCTTGTACGTTTCGACGGTCGGAATCGGGATAGTGGCTTCAAGAGTCTCACCGATCTCGAACCAGTCTTTCACCAAAGCAAGTTCGCCGAGCAACTTCTCCTGAGACGCACGCACGGAAATTGAGGCCCAATCTTCGACACCGTTTTCGGTGCGGATGAACCCATCGATATGATACTCGCCCGCGGGGGCGAGCATCTGGTCGAGAAAAGCTTCGCCCGATTCGCCGACTTCTTTCTCAAACATGGTAAAGCGATTGTTCGTAGCGCTGCGCACGGTAGCGTAGACTTTCGCGCCCTGCTCCACACCGGACCAGGTGATGGTCGTCTTGCGTGGATCGGGATCGGCCTTGATGAAGACGCGCGCCTTCGGCTCTTTCTTCGCGGCCCAGAGGAGCGCCCGGCCCTGATCGGCCATCTGGTAGTCGAGTTGCACTTCCCAGTCGAGGGTATAGGAGAGTTTGTCGCGCAAGGGCAGATGAAGGATTCGCCCCTCCCCGGCGGTGAATGCTTTTGTAACCTTGATAGCTTCGGGCATGGACTCCGACGCTGTGAAGACTTCCTGACCCCAGTTCTCATCCTTGCCCACATAAATCAACCCCGCGCCGGCTTGCACTGCGGACTTGATTGCTGTCTGGACGGCATCCGGCAATCCCGAGAGCGGAACTTGATTCAGGAAGAAGACATCGTAGGGCTTTTCCATCAGGCGCAGGACACGCTTCGTCGCCAGTTCGGGGTCGCCATACCAGCGCGGGTTTCCATCGCCCACGAGGCGCTTGGGTCCGGGGGCGAAGTAGGCGGCGTCGGCCTCCAGGTCGAAGCGCTGCATGAGTTCGATAATCTCGCGGCCTTCGGTGCTGCCCTGGTACCAGGGGGCGAAGAAGAGGACGCGCGTGGGGCCCTGGGCGTAGGGCTTGGCCCATTTCGTGTGGGGCGTTTCGAACTCCATGGAGAGGGCGTGTTCGGCTTCAAGGAGCTCGGGGCCTGATGGGACATCGGCTCGGAGGGTGGCGCAGAGGGTGATGCAGATCCCCGCGGCCAGACAGCGCATCGCGGCAAGCAGCCTGGAGGTCACCCGAAAGTCGATTGAACTTTTTCCCATTGTCATTGCTCCCACGTCGAGCGGTAAATTCAATTAAAACTCGACAAGACCCGCAGTGTAAGTTCTTGACGAGGTTCATGTCCAATTAAACCCGCGCGTAAAACTAGGCTGAAAACTGACCTCGGATGGCGCGACGGCTTTGGTCCGACGCGTTGATTGCGCGGGGGCGGTGGTCTATAGTTTATCCACGCTGTGGTATTGACTTTTTTCTATTGGAGACTTTGCCTGCATGTTTCGGGCTTTCATGGTTGTCGTCCTCTTTGGCGTTGCTTCCGCATTCGCGGCCGATGCTCCGGTGCATTATTCCCGCGATGTGCTGCCTGTTCTCGCGTCGAAGTGCTTCACCTGCCACGGTCCTGACGCGGAACACCGTAAGGCGGGGTTGCGCCTCGATCAGAAAGAGGGGCTGTTTGGGCCGCTGAAGTCGGGCAATATCGCGGTTGTGCCGGGCGACACGGCGAAGAGTACATTGTTCCACCGCGTCACCACGACGGACGCGGAGGAGGTGATGCCACCCGCCGACGCCCCTAAGCCCCTCAGCGAGGAAGAGAAGCAGACCCTCATCCGGTGGATTGAGGAGGGCGCGCCGTGGACGGGACACTGGGCTTTTGAACCCTTGCAGGAAAGTGCGCCGCCGGCCATTGAAGGGGACACCTGGAGCCGAAATCCCATCGATCAGTTCATTCGCGCGGCGCAGGTGGAAAGGGGCCTGACGCCTTCGCCCGAGGCGGATCGGCGCACCCTCATCCGGCGACTTTCTTTCGATCTGCTGGGCCTCCCCCCCACACCGGAGGAAGTGGATGCGTTTATCCGCGACGCACGACCGGATGCCTGGGAGCGGCTGGTGGACGTGATGCTGGCATCGCCGCGCTATGGCGAGCGGTGGGCGCGACACTGGCTCGACGTCGCCCATTATGGCGACACCCATGGCTATGACAAAGACAAGCGACGGGAAAACGCGTGGCCCTATCGGGATTACGTGATTAATGCGCTGAACGGGGACAAGCCCTATGGTCGCTTTATTCAAGAGCAGATCGCGGGGGACGCGCTTTATCCCGATGACCCACAGGCAACGGTGGCGCTGGGCTTTCTCGCGGCGGGGCCCTGGGACTTTGTGGGGCATGTGGAATTGCGCGAGGGCACGATAGACAAGGCGATCACGCGCAACCTGGATCGGGACGATATCGTGAGCACGGTGATGGCGTCGGTGTCGAGTCTGACGGCGGGTTGCGCGCGTTGCCACGATCACAAGTTCGACCCGATCAGCCAGGAAGACTATTACAGCCTCCAGGCGGTATTCGCGGGCATCGATCGGGCGGATCGCGATTTTGACGATGACCCCGCAGTGCATCGAAAGCGTCTCGAGATTGCAAAAGTTCGGGATGGACTGCTTCGCGCTGATGAACGGTTCAAGGCGCAACTTAAGGCGCTGACTTCCCCCGATCTTGTTGCTGTGAATGAGGCGCTGAAGCCGCTTGAGACGCGCCTGGAGGAATTGTCGCGAAAGGACAGTCCGACGAACGGCTATCACAGCGCGATTGAAACACGCGCCGATGAAACCAAGTGGGTACAGGTCGATTTGGGCGCTTCCATGCCGCTGGAGAAGATACGTCTGGTTCCCGCGCGGCCAGTGGACTTCACGGATACACCGGGCTTCGGCTTTCCGCTGCGCTTCAAGGTGGAGGCTTCGGAGGATGGTGCGTTTACTTCGCCGGTGGTGATTGCGGACTACACGGAAACAGAGCATGGCTTTCGCACGGACCATGCGGTGGAGCTGGACGGAAAGGGTGTGTCGGGGCGCTATGTGCGCGTGACGGCGACGCGGCTCTTCAAGCGTCTGGAGGACTATGTTTTTGCGCTGGCGGAATTGGAGATCTACAGCGGCGGCGCGAATGTCGCATCGGGAAAGGGGGTGTCGGCGCTGGACAGCATCGATGGCGGCCGCTGGAACACCGCCTATCTTGTGGATGGTTATGACAGCCACCAGCGCCTGGAAGCACCCGGAGTGGAGCGACCCGAAGCGGCGACCATTGCCGCGATCGAGCGCGCGGTGGCCACGCTGAAGGCGGAACGGGAGACGATCACGCTCGGCCTTTTGCCGGAGGGCGACCGCGCGGGCTATGAAGAGAATCAACATGCGCTGGCGGAGGCCACTGCTGCGTGGGATGCCTTGCCCGAGCCGCGCAAGGTCTTTGCTGGTACGAGTCGCTATGCCCGGAATGGCAATTTTGCCCCACCGGAAGCGGTGCGCCCGATCCACCTGCTGATTCGGGGCAGCGAAAAGACGCCGGGACCGGAAGTGGGCCCCGGCACGGTGGGCTGTATTGCGGGTCTTGAAAGTCGCTTTGGGGTGTCGGGCGACGAATCCGAACGGCGCGCGGCGCTGGCCCATTGGCTGACCGATGAACGCAATCCGCTGCCGTGGCGTTCCATCGTCAACCGTGTGTGGCACTATCACTTTGGTCAGGGAATTGTCTCCACGCCGAACGATTTTGGCCGCATGGGCGCGCCACCGACCCATCCCGAATTGCTGGACTGGCTTGCGGCGGAATTTCTGAAAAATGGCCAATCGCTGAAATGGCTTCATCGCCAGATCGTGACCAGCGCGACGTATCGACAGTCTTCCGCGTCCAATCCGACTTTCGAATCGTTGGATGGCGGCAATCAGTTTTTGTGGCGCATGAACCGTCGTCAACTGGAGGCCGAAGCGCTGCGCGATGCGACGCTGGCGGTGAGCGGCAAGCTCGACCTGAGCATGGGCGGGCCGGGCGTGAACTTCTTTGTCTTCGAGGACGACCACTCCCCGCGCTACAAGTATGCGGAGTTCGACCCGGCGGATCCCTCGGGCTTCCGGCGATCGATTTATCGTTTTGTGGTGCGCAGCGTGCCGGATCCCTTCATGACGAACATGGACTGCGCGGATCCTTCGCAGAGTGTGCCGGTGCGCAACCAGACCCTGACGGCGATTCAGGCGCTTTCGATGCTGAATAATCCCGTCACGGTGCGGCAAGCGGCGTATTTTGCGGAGCGGGTGGCGCAGGGTGGCGCGACGGTTTCGGCGCAGGTTGAGGCGGCCTACCGGATCGCCCTGAACCGTGGACCGAGTGCGGAGGAGCTGGTGGCGCTGGCGCCTTATGCGGAGAAGAATGGCATGGCGGCGGCGTGTCGGGTGATATTGAATAGCAATGAGTTTATGTTTGTGGATTGAGAGGGAGTTTTTCACCACGAAGAGCACGAAGTTCACGAAGGGAAGAGAAAGAAGGCAACAAGAGGAAAGGGTAATACCGTGCAGTTTGACACACTATCCAATCGAGTTATCGGCTGTGCGATCGAAGTTCACAAAGAACTGGGTCCCGGACTCCTGGAATCCACCTACAGGGCTTGCTTGTCCCATGAGCTGACGTTGCAGGGAATTCCCCATCGAATTGAGGCGCCGGTGAAGGTGATGTACAAGGGCCTGGATGTGGAATGTGGATATCGCATAGACCTCCTTGTCGAAGAGTCGCTGGTGCTGGAGTTGAAGAGCGTAGCGGAACTCGTTCCTATCTTTGAAGCCCAGTTGCTGACCTACATGAAGCTTGCGAACAAATCTGTTGGCCTCTTATTGAATTTCAATGAAGTGCGTTTGAAAGATGGCATAAAGCGGATGGTGTTGTAGCGAAGTGGACAACATGCGCCAAAGCTATTGGAAAGAATTGAACCACGAATGGACACGAATGAACTCGAATAAGATAGTGTTACCTTTTTACTTTTTCTTCTTCGTGCTCTTCGTGCCTTCGTGGTGAATCAATCGTTTGCGCCTTACGGCGCGGGTTGGATGCAGAATGAAAAACTTGTCTAAGGAGTATTTTCCCCGCTCCCTTTCGCGCCGCGAGTTCCTTTGGAAATCCGGCGGTGGTCTGGGCGGTATTGCCCTGGCCCATTTGCTTGCGCGGGATGGGGCTTTTGCCAGCCCCGCGCCCGGGTTGCCGCTGGGGCTGCATCATGCGCCAAAAGCGAAGCGCGTGATCCAGCTTTTCATGTCGGGCGCGGCGAGCCAGTGCGACACTTTTGATTATAAGCCCGAGTTGATCAAGCGGGCTGGTCAGCCTTTCGAGCCCGGTGGCAAGGTGGAGTTGTTTCAGAGCGATGCGGGCGTGGTGATGCCTTCGCCGTGGGGGTGGAAGCAACGGGGCGAGTGCGGGAAGTGGATCAGCGATCTGGTGCCCCATTTGGCGACCTGCGCGGATGACATGGCCTTTCTCCCCGCGATGGTGGCAAAGTCGAATGTGCATGGCCCGGCCACCTTTATGCAGACGACGGGTTACCTCTTGCCCGGATTTCCAAGCATGGGCTCCTGGGTAACGTATGGTCTCGGCAGCGAGACGGACAACCTCCCTACGTTTGTGGTGTTGCCAGACGCGCGGGGCTTTGGTCCGGGCGGCCCGAAGAACTGGGGCGCGGGTTTTCTTCCTTCGAACTTTCAGGGAACGCTCATCCAGCCCGCCAAGGCGAATCCCATTGCGGATCTTTTTCCGCCGAGTGGCGAATACGTCACGCCGCAGAGCGATGCGGAAGGATTGGACGTCCTGGAGAAGCTGAATCGCATGCACCTGGCGGAGCGCGAGGGGGACTCGCGGCTGGACGCGCGAATCGAGAGCTATGAATTGGCCGCGCGACTTCAGGTGACGGCGCCGGAGGTGCTGGACCTGACGGGCGAGACGGATGCGACCAAGACGCTTTATGGCATGGACAGTCCCGTGACGGAGGACTTTGGCCGGAATTGTCTGGTGGCGCGGCGGATGCTGGAGCGGGGTGTTCGTTTTGTCCAGGTGTGGAGTGGCGCGGACAATGCTTTCCCCCGCCGCAACTGGGATTCCCACGAAGATTTGCACAAGGATCATGGCGAGATGGCGGCGAGTATGGACAAGCCCGCGGCCGGTCTGTTGAAGGATCTGAAGTCACGGGGCATGCTGGACGATACGATCGTAATCTGGACCACGGAGTTTGGTCGCATGCCATGCAGCCAGGGTAGCGCGGGCCGTGATCACAATCCCTTCACGTTCACGTCGTGGCTTGCGGGAGGCGGTATCAAGGGGGGCGTGACCTACGGCGCGAGCGATGAGTGGTCCTACAAGGCGGTGGAAAATGTGACGTATGGCTATGATCTGCACGCGACGGTGCTGCATCTGCTGGGCATTGACCACCGACGGCTGACGGTGCGGCATAACGGAATCGACCGAAGGCTTACGGACGTGCATGGGAATGTAATTGGGGACATTCTGGCGTAGGGTGGGGCGCCGTTGGCGGTAACAGTCCCAGGAATTGAACCGCAAATTTACGCAAATTTGCGCAAATTCATCGGAGATAAAGCGGACGAGATTGCGAGCCGCGAATGAACGCAACTAAACGCGAATTGCGTGGCAAAGTAAGAGGTCGAAAGGAGCGGCATCTAAAGCCCCACACTCACCGTCTGCGTGCCTGCGAAATCGGATTCAAGGGCGGGCTCCCCATCCTCCAGCAGCATTGAGATCACTTCCTGCATGTTTTCACGAAGCTCTTCCATTGTTTCTCCCTGGCTATGCGCGCCGGGAAAACCGGGCACGTAGCCCACCAAGAGATTTGTATCCGCGCAACGCTCGACAACAAACGTGTAATTCCGCACTTGACTTCTCCATTCCATGACCTCCTCGACCGGGCATTCTATTTTCGCTTTTTAATTATACATTACGGCAAGGTGGCGGCAAGATGGGAATAAATGGCACTCTGGCTACGTGTGAGTCATCAACATTCGGAGCAAATCTACGCATGAACCTTATCATCTGCCTACTCGCCCTCATCGGCGGCCCCGATTCCCTCCCCGCTACTACGGAGCTTCCCGATCCCTTCCAGTACCTCGATGGACGCCGTGTGGCGTCGCCGGATGAATGGCCCGCGCGCCGTGGGGAGATGCTGGAGCTGCTTTTGAAATACGAGTATGGCCACGTGCCCCCTGCGCCGGGGAATGTGGCGCTGGACGCGGTGCTGGAGTCGGGGACGCATTTCGAGGGGGCTTCCACGTTTCAGTCGGTAAAGATTAAATTCGGTCCGGAGCAATCCCTGAGCACGACGGTGCATCTCTATCTTCCCTCAGGGTCGTCGGGGCCGATGCCGCTGATCTTGCGCTTTGGTCTGGGCGGAGAGCATGCCCCGGCGGCGAATGGGGCGGGCTTTGCCTTTGCCTGCCTCGACCAGACCAGCCTTGATCCCGACACGGAAGGCTACGACGAAGCGGGCCCGGCGCAATTGGCCTATCCCGAGTGCGACTGGGGCAGCATCGCCGTGTGGGCCTGGGGCGCGTGCCGCGCGCTGGATTATCTGGTGACCCTTCCCGAGATAGACCCGAAGCGAACGGTGATCACCGGGCATTCGCGGACGGGCAAGGCGGCGCTGCTCGCGGGTGCGCTGGACGAGCGGTTTGCCTTTGTAGCGCCGAACGGATCGGGCGCGGGCGGCGCGGCGGTGTTTCGCCATGCGCCGAAGGGCATAGAGACGCTCAAGCTCATCACGGAGCCCGCGCGCTTCAAGAGCTGGTTTCAGGCGGATTTCGGGCGTTTTGGCGACAACGTGAGCACCCTGCCGTTTGATCAACATTTTCTGCGGGCGATCATCGCACCCCGACCGGTACTTTCGACGGACGCCTTCGGCGATCAGTGGGCCAATCCCGAGGGCACGCAGCACGGGTGGCAGGCGGCGCAGCCGGTCTACGATTATCTCGGTGCGGGCGGGAATAACCAGATTCACGTGCGACAGGGCGGGCACGACCAACTTACCGAGGATTTCGCGGTGCTTCTTGAAGCGGCTTCGGCCCATTTCGCCGGCACGTCGGCTCCGGCCACGTGCCGTCGGGCACCCTTCCCTGAATTGGCGCCGCAGTATCGAGGGCAAGCTTCCGCACCCCATCCCTGATGCATATTGACTATTGAAATTCTTAATGACTAAAGCATTGACACTGCCTATTCAAAAAGGGCAGCCTGTAGACTTGGGAGGTCAGGGCCCATCGGCGATTCAAAATATGGCTCCGGTCGAAACGGATCGTTGCCTGTCCCTGTCCAAGGTAGCGGAAAGAACCGCAGCAGCGGAAGGAGAGCATGCATGAGTGAAGTGGCATACAGCCCGGGATTGGCCGGGGTCATCGCGGGCGAGACCACGATCGGTGTGGTTACGAACGGAAAACTGCTCTATCGGGGTTACACGATCCAGGACCTGGCGGAGAAGGTTTGTTTTGAGGAGACGGCGCACCTGCTTCTTTTCGGCGAACTGCCCACGGCGGCGGAACTGGCCACGTTGAAGCAATCGCTGGACGAGTACCGCCCCCTTCCCGAGCCGGTGCTGCGCGCGCTTCGCGATATTCCGGCGAAGCACTCCATGATGGATGTGCTCCGCAGCATGGTGTCGCTGACGGGCCATTTTGACCCGATATCGGGGGACGACGAGGCGGCGGACCGGCAGCGGGGCCTTTGGCTGACGGCGCAGATCGCGGGGATCATCGCGGCGCGTTTCCGGCTGCTTAACGGCAAAGAGCCGATTGCGCCGAAGCCGGGATTGAGCCACGCGGCGCAACTGCTGTATCAGTGCCATGGCGAAGTGCCGGATGATCTGTCGGCCGAGCTCGTGGATTTGACGCTGGTGCTGTATGCGGAGCATGATTTCAACGCCAGCACCTTCGCGGGCCGGGTAATTATCTCCACGAAGTCCGACATGGTGTCGGCCATCACGGGGGCGATTGGTGCGCTGAAGGGATCGCTGCACGGCGGCGCGAACGAGGCGGCGATGGAGATGTTGAAGCAATTCAAGACGCCGGAAGAGGCGTCGGCCTGGGTGGCGGAAGCGCTGGCGCAGAAGAAGCTGGTGATGGGCTTTGGCCACCGGGTTTACCGGGATGGCGACGTGCGTGCGGTGATTCTGGAAGACAAACTGCGCAAGCTTGCGGTGCAGAAGGGCCAGGAGAACTGGATGGCGATTTACGATGCGGTGAAGAAGCCGATGGTGGAGCAGAAGAAGATATATCCGAATGTGGACTATCCCTGCGGGTTGGTTTACTACCTGCTGGATCTTCCGATAGACGTGTATACGCCTCTGTTTGCGGCGGCGCGCGTGACGGGCTGGAGCGCCCACATCATGGAGCAGGCGCGCCACAACCGCATCTTCCGCCCGATCAGCATCTACACGGGGCACGCGGAGCGTCCGGTTCCCGCGCTTTCGGAGCGCTGAGGGCGGTCGCGCCGGGGAAATTCGAGGCCCTCGGGGGCTGATAAAAGTTGTAGCAATTATGGGAAAAACCTGCTAAACTTTTTCCCTGGATCAGTGGTGTGCCTCCACCGCCGCCACTGGTTTTCTGTTACACAAGTAGATAACACTAGAATCTAAAGGAAAAGAAAATGCCCACAGGTACCGTAAAATTCTTCAATGAGCAAAAGGGTTTTGGTTTCATCAATCCGGACGACGGCGGAGATGACCTGTTCATCCACATCTCCAATGTTTCCCCGTCCGAAGGACTGCTGAAGGAAGGCCAGAAGGTCTCTTACGAGATCGGCCAGGGTCGCAAGGGACCTGAAGCCCGCGAAGTGCGCTCCGCGTAGTTCTGGAACGCTTCCCAACCAGTTTAATCTGTGTATCTTGTGGACTACGGTGAATGGATGGCTTCTCCGCGCTGGTGGAGCGGCGCCAGGAACCGATACGTACACATCGTCGAAACAGAATACCGCGCTATGCCCGCGAATCTGTTGACGCCCGAAATTGCCTGGTGGAGGTCTTCGGCGTTCCTGGATTTCAAGGGTATAAGGTGGGTTTACGAATAAGAGTGTAGCAGTACTGGGCACTTTCATACGTCAAGCTCTCGGCGATTAACCATCAGCCTCCGCTGGCGAGAAACACCGATTACATCGAATCAGGAGAACCGAAGAGGTTCTCCTGATTTTTTTTTGGGGGGGGGGAAGGGGGTGGCGGTGGTTGAAAAGACTTAAGGGACTTAAAGGACTTGAGGGAGTTAAAGGACTTAAGGGACTTAAAGGACTTAAGGGACTAAGAAACTTGAAGGACTAAAGAGACTTGGATTTGGGGACTTGGATTTGGGGGCTCTGAATGCATGACGGGCCTTGGAAAGACGATAGCCATGAGGCCCGGAGGGGGCTTTGTGGTGTTGCGCACTTTCTGGATTGCGAATGCTTTTCGTGGTTCGGGTGCCTCAAATAAACAAATATTTAACGTAGTAGTATTTTGCGTGAGATATTGGTATACTTCTCTAAATGGCGCGGAGGCGCTCTTCCACCAGTGCCTCCTGTGTGCGTTACACAATGCCTCCAAAAAAACACAGAATCAAAGGAAACACAATGCCCATCGGTACCGTAAAATTCTTCAATGAGACCAAAGGTTTCGGCTTCATCCACCCCGACAACGGCGGAGACGATCTGTTCGTTCACATTTCGAACATCGACCCTTCCGAAGGCACGCTTACGGAAGGCCAGAAGGTCCATTACGAAATCGGCCAGGGACGCAAGGGCGACGAAGCCCGCTCCGTCCGCTCGGCGTAATATCGCCAGCCTTTTCGCAACAGTTTAATCCGTGTATCTTGTGGGACATCAGGCAATCTGCTTACGCCTACGTAAATCCTGCTGTTTGAATACCCTGGCAATACCCCTCGTCGAAACAAAATGAGGCCCCGCCCCGCTCTCGGATGATTGGCAACGACTGGTGGAAGTCGACCCAAGCGTCGGAGGCCTTGGGAAGGTCCTCATTGCGAACGAAAGTGTTGCAGTATTGAGCACTTGAAGACGCCGAGCTCCGGCGAATTACTACCAGCCTCGGCTGGCGAGAAACACTGATTACCCGAAAGCCGGGAGGATCCGGGATCCTCCCGGCTTTCTTTGTTTGCCGGGGTATCCGTATGGGTCTTATGGGTCTTATGGGTCTTATGGGTCTTATGGGGCGTATGGGGCTTATGGGGCTTATGGGGCCTGGGGGCTATCGGGCGGGCGTATGGGATGATCGCTCCAGGCTACGGGCCGTTGCGTTGGCGTCGAAAATGTATGCATACTGGCCGTTCAGGTGAGGAAGAGCCACATCCAGCATCACGGGCAGTATCACATGATCAAGCAGTCGACGAGTTCTGAGCGCATCCAACACTATACCCGGCAGCCTGCGGCGTTGCCCGATGCGATTGTGCGGAAAATAACTTCGGCATCACCCGGTGATCCCGTCGTGTTGTATGGTCTTGCCGATTTGGATGGGGCGCTTGCGCAACGACCAACGTGGGTGGTGCTTACGCGCGCCAGCATCTACCTGGCGGATGGGGACGCTCTTTCCATTTCGACCCACATTGCGCGGGATGCGATTGGCGAGGTGCAGACGGTAACGGGCTTGAGTTGCAGCCAGTTGTTTTTGCTCGGACGTGAAAGTGGCGAGGCGCTGGCGCACCTGCACTACAGCCATCGGCAGCGCCACGCGATGGAGGGGATCAAGTATCTTCTGGAACACCCCGAAGGCGCGGCACCGGAGAGTTCGGCGGAGGCGCTGTATCAGCGCGGGCTGTTGCAACCGATCGAAACAGCGCAGGCGTCGATTTCGGAGGACAGCACATCGGTGCTGTGGCGGCTGCTGGGCTACATGCGCCCCTATATGTTACGGGTGTCGGCAGGTATCCTGTCCGCGCTTGCGATTACGGCACTGCTGCTGGTCCCCCCCTATCTCACCGGCCACCTTCTGGATTCCATCGTGCGTCCCGTTCAGGCGGGGGAACGTGCCGCGCTTGACATGAAGCCTGAGGCCCTATGGACGATAGTGCTGCTGGCGCTGACCTATTGCGGAATCCAGTTTGGCTTCTGGGTGCGGATGCGGACGATGGCGATGCTCGGCGAGTTTATAGCGCGTGACCTGCGACGGGAGGCTTACAGCCACCTGCAGAAGTTGAGCCTGGGCTTTTACTCTTCCAAGCAGACCGGCAGTCTCATCAGCCGCATCAGCTCCGACACGGACCGGCTTTGGGAGTTCCTGGCCTGGGGCAGCATCGACTTTGTCATTGCCCTGCTCACGCTGTGCGGGCTGAGCGCCATGCTTATCACCCTCGATTGGAAGCTGGGCCTGGTGATGACCCTGCCGCTGCCCTTTATCCTGCTTTTGCTCTACTACTACGGAAACGTGATGCAGGGGCTGTTCATCCGGGCGTGGCGGCGGTGGAGCATGGTGACGGCGGTGCTGGCGGACGCCATTCCGGGTGTTCGCGTGGTGAAGGCCTTCAATCAGGAGGGGCGCGAGCGGAACCGCTTCGATCTTCGCAACGATGCCGCCTGCGAGAGCTTTAACCAGATCCATCACACGTGGACCAGCTTCTGGCCCTTTCTCTGGCTGGCGGTTCAGGGCATGACCCTCGGGGTGTGGATCTTTGCCATGCCGCGGCTGCTGGGCTACTCCCCCACCGCCGCGCCGCTGAATGTGGGCGTTTTTGTGTCCTTCGCGCTCTACATGGGCATGTACATGCAGCCGATTGAAGTGCTGGGTCGGATGACCTTCATTTTAAATCGCGCGACGAGCTCGGCCCACCGGGTCTTCGAGATTCTCGATACGGAGCCGGAGATCCGCGACAAAGAGGATGCGGTACGGCTTGATCCGGTGCTGGGCCGCGTGGAATTCGACCAGGTGAGCTTCGGGTATGACGGGGTTCGTTCGATTCTCAAGGGTGTTTCCTTCCGGGTGGAGCCGGGCGAGATGATCGGCCTGGTGGGGCCTTCGGGTGCCGGCAAATCGACCATTACGAATCTGATCAGCCGCTTCTACGATGTAACCCACGGCCGCATCGCCATTGACGGCGTGGATGTGCGCGATCTCGATCTGGGTCATTTCCGCAGGCAATTGGGCATTGTGTTGCAGGATCCCCATCTGTTTCACGGGTCGATCCTGGACAATATCCGCTATGGCATGCCGGAGGCCGATCTGGCGGCGGTGGTCTCGGCGGCGCGGACGGCTAACGCCCACGACTTCATCTGCCAATTGCCCCAGGGCTACGACACCGTGGTCGGCGAACGCGGACACACGCTTTCGGGCGGCGAGCGCCAGCGCGTGTCCATCGCGCGCGCGATTCTGTGCAATCCGCGCATCCTGATACTGGATGAGGCGACGAGCAGCGTGGACACGGAGACGGAACACAAGATTCAGGAGGCGCTGGACAAGTTGGTGGAGGGACGGACGGTGTTTGCCATCGCGCACCGCCTCTCGACGCTGCGCCGGGCCAACCGCCTGTTTGTGGTGGACGAAGGGCGCATCGTGGAGGAGGGCACCCATGGGGAACTGTTGGACAATCCCGAGGGTGTGTATACGCGGCTGGTGCGCATGCAGCAGGAACTGCACGAGATGTATATTGCGTGACGAAGGCTGATCGCCTGACACGGTTGCAGGGACGGCAGGAAATTTTTGAGACAGGCTAAATGGCAGCAAACGAAGACATAGATATTCCCAAAGCACCGGTGACCCTCTCGGAGTTGCGTGTCACACGCGCGGAGGACGGGCGCTATCGCGCGGCGTGGGCGGGGCACGAGTGCATCGTGCGCGTCGGCACGTGCTTCCCCTGGACCGCACCGGGCACCTTTGTGTCGCTGCGCGGCGAAGACGATAAAGAAGTGGCGCTCATCCCCTCGCTCGACGACGTGGATGGCGAGACTCGGGCGGTGTTGCGGCATGCCCTGCGCGAAGCGGCTTTCGCTTTCGAGATTATCCGGATCACGCAGGTGCGCAAGGAGTTTGAAATCCGCCATTGGGTGGTGACCTGTGCCGAGGGGCCACGCAGTTTTCAGACCAAAGTGGATGACCACCCCCAGTTGCTCCCGCCGAGTGGACTGCTCATCACCGATGTGGCGGGCGATGTGTATGTAATTCACGACTGGAAGGGGCTGGACAAGCAGAGTCGGAAGCAGATTGCGATGTTTGTGGACTAGGGGACTGGCCGTACCCAAGCGGCAATGACTTAAAGGCGGTATTCAGGGGACGGCCAGCGCCTCGACCTGAATCATGTGTTCGAATTGGCTACGTGTGCCGGGTGAGTCAGTCCCCTCGTCCGGTCCCTGCTCAGTTCTTGATCGACTCGACGGTAAAAGTGCTGTACTTGATGGTCTTTCCGCCGGGCACGCTGAGCGTGTAGGAAAGGTGGATGTTGCCGTCGGCGCCGCGTAGTACGGTGGGGTAGCCGAAGGAGGAGTCCTTGTTGTCGCTGTTTTCCAGCATCTTCTTGGCGGTCCAGGTTTTGCCTTCGTCTTCCGAGAGGGAGATGGCGAGGTTGTGGCGGCCCTGCTCGGCGTCGTTGTAGACCAGGACCCAGCGGCCCCCACCGACCGCGCAGGCGGAGACGCTGCCGCCGGAGTTCTTGAATTCCATGTCGGTGCCGATGCTCCAGGTCTCGCCGCCGTCTTTGGAGCTGGCTTCGATGATGCGCTTGGGCTCCACCCCGTTGTCGCGCATGTAGGCCATGAGGGTGCCGTCTTCGCGCTCTACGATGGCGGGCTGGATGTTGCCGAGGCCCACGATGGGCTTGCTGGCGGCCCAGGTCGCCCCTTGATCATCGGAATAGGCGGCGAGGGAGACGTTGAAACCATCGGAATAGAGCGGAATCAGGATACGTCCGCTCTTTAGCGTGAGGACGGGCGTGCGGGTCATCCAGCCGATGTCGGTCTTGACCGGATCGGCTGCGTTCTCCGCCAGCATATCGGTATAGGCCTTGGCGTACTCGGCCCACATATGCTCCGGATAGCCAATCGCTTCGAAGCCCGCCTTGAGGTCGTCGGCGAAGGTCTTGCCCGGCTTGAGGAGGATGATATCCTGCCAGTCCCACACGGGTGCGCCCTCGCCCTGGTAGTTGGTGCTGGTTTTGTACTTCAGGATCCCGCGCTCCCAGCGGTTCGTGTGTACGACGAGCCAGAAAAGCCAGAGTTTTTCATTGGCGTCGATGAAGAGGACGGGGTTGCAGTCCGGCAGGTCGGGGGTGTCGGCCATTTCAAAGACTGGACTCCATTCGGAGGCGCCTTTTTTCAGGCGTGCGCCCTGCACGCGTACGTCGTTGGCGCTTCGCTCTCCCGTGCCGTAGAACCACGTGGCCAGAATATCGCCGTTGGGGCACTGCACAATGGAACTGCTGTGAACGTGCTTGTCCTGGAGCGGAAAGATGTGGCTGGTATCGGCGGGGGCCGCCGGAGCGATTAAAAGGACCGCAAGGGCGAAAAGGAAAAGACTGGCAGTGCGCACGGCGCGTCCTCCGGATGGGATGAGATTGCTTGCATGGGAATGAAGACCAGCACCCAGTAAACCCGATTGGGTGCGGTCAAGTCAACGGCGCGGTTGAGCGTACGTGGGGTGTTGATGGGGCTTATGGGGCTTATGGGGCTTATGGGGCGTATGGGTCGTATGGGTCGTATGGGTCGTATGGGTCCGTATGGGGCTTATGGGTCTTATGGGTCTTATGGGTCTTATGGGTCTTATGGGGCTTATGGGGCTTATGGGGCTTATGGGGCT